>NZ_JAPCJC010000017.1:0-93865 GCF_027707805.1 Aeromonas sp. QDB20
GCGGTAGTTCAGTCGGTTAGAATACCGGCCTGTCACGCCGGGGGTCGCGGGTTCGAGTCCCGTCCGCTCCGCCACTAAATTGAAAGGCCTTCCCTCACGGGAAGGCCTTTTTGCTATCTGGCTTTTGCAAACGGGATGAGGAAACAAGAGACAACCGCCAGGGCTGCGACTTGCCACTGGCAACTTGGTCCCTGTCTGTTGTCCTTTGTGCTTGAGCCGGACTCTGTCCGTCTCCCCGTCCGCTCCGCCACTAAAAGAAGCCCAGTCGAAAGACTGGGTTTCTTTGGTTTGCTTCCCTCTGTATTACCTCTCCTCCCTCTTTTATATCCTGCTGATTTATCACGTCATGGGCGTTGTGCCTCAAGGCTTTCCATCAGGGATGGGGTTCGTCATACAATGCGCCTTTGGTGTCAGATGAGAGTCCCCCTATGTTTTGTCCGCGTTGTGGTTCCGGAACGCTGCAACAACGCAGCGAGAAAGAGTTTGCCTGTGGCTGTGGTTTTCACTATTTCCAGAATGTGGCGTCGGCCGTGATGGTGGCACTGTGCTGGCAGGACGAGCTGCTGGTCGCGGTACGGGCTCGGGATCCAGGCCGGGGCTTGCTGGATCTGCCGGGCGGCTTCGTCGATCCCGGTGAATCGCTGGAGGAAGCCTTGGTGAGGGAGCTCAAGGAGGAGCTGGGACTGGATCTGGCAGGTGAGACGCCGCGCTACCTGGGCTCCTATGCCAACGTCTATCCCTATGACGATGTGATCTATCACACCAGCGATACCGTGTTCTTGCTGGAGTTGGCGCACAAGCCTTTGGTGGTGGCGGCCGATGATGTGGCCGCCTGCGAGTGGCGCAAGCTGGCCAGCATTGCCCCCGCAGAGTTTGCCTTTCGTTCTACCGGCAATGCCATCGGTCAATTGCAGCGGCTACGGGGCTAACCGATAGCTGTGATGACAGGGCGGAGCAGTTAGCCCGGCAAATGGAGGGTGACGATCAGGCCACCCTCTTCGCCGTTTCTGGCGTCGACCCGCCCGCCCTGGGCCTGGATGGCCTTGCGGGTGATGGCAAGGCCCAGCCCATAGCCCTTGCCTGCGGCGGGGGAGCCGATCCGCACGAAGGGATCGAAGATGCTGGAGAGCTTGCTCTCATCCACCCCCATCCCCTGATCCGCCACCTCGATGACGAACTCGCTGCCCTGGTGCATCAGGGTCAGGTGGATGCACTGGCCCGCCTGCGAGAAGCGCAGGGCATTGCGCAGCACGTTGTCGAGGGCCCGGCGGATCAGCTCCGCCTGTCCGCAGACCGTGTACTCCCGGGTTTCATCCACCCAGGTTTTTATCTCGACCCCCATGTGCTGCGCCTCGTAGCGGGCATCGCTCACCACGGCGTCGACCAGCCCCTGCAGATCGTAATACTCCTCGCCGTCCCGCTCGCCATGGCCGGCACGGGTGAGGGTCAGCAGTTCGCCGATCATCTTGTCCATGCGATGGGTCTCGAGCTGGATCCGCTCGAGGGAACCCTCGATCCTGGCCGGATCCTGCTGGGCAAGACCGATGGCCAGTTGCAACCTGGCAAGGGGGGAGCGAAGCTCATGGGAGACGTCGTGCAGCAGCTGCTCGCGGCTCTCCACCAGCAGTTGCAGCCGTTCGGCCATGGCATCGAAGTCGCGGGCCGCATCGCTGATCTCGTCGTGGCGCCGCCGCATGGCGGGGTAGAGGCGCACTGCCAGATCTCCCTGGGCGAGGCGTGCGAACCCCTGTCGGAAGCGGTTCATGGGACGGGTCAGGTGCCAGGCGAGCAGGGCACTGAAGAAGAGGCCGCCAAGCCCGCCGATCCACCACATGGGGGGCGGCATGTTGAGCCAGTTGCGATGGGGCTGGGGCGGGGCCAGCAACTGCTGCAGGCCGGCGCCGTCATAGTCAAGCCGATAGCGCTGGCCATCGGCCCCCAGCAGGATGCGGCCGCCCAGCGTCGTGGCTGGCTCTGTTGTGATCGGTTCAAGCTGCAGCAGCCTTCGCTCTCGGGCCGGCCAGCTGGCCTGCAGGGCTGCGACTGCAGCCGGTCCCTGTCGCTGCAGCAGGCTGGCGGCCGCCTCCAGCTGGCGTTCGGCCAGCTGGTTGGCCATGCGCTGCTCCGGCGGCCCTTCGTGGCGATAGAGGCTGAACGCCACCCACAGCAGCTGGCTCATCATGATGATGGTGAACCAGAAGCCGAACAGGATCTTCCAGAACAGGCGCCCCTTGAGGATCATGCCAGCCGGTATCCTATGCTGCGCACCGTCTCGATGCCGATGGCGTCCCCCGCCAGGGCCTGCAGCTTCTGGCGGATGTTGCAGATGTGCACGTCGACGCTGCGATCATAGGGCTCGCGTGGGCGGCCCAGCCCATGCAGGGAGAGCTCATCCTTGCTGACCACCCGCTCCGGCGATCGCAGCAGCAGCTCCAGCAGGTTGAACTCGGTGGCGGTCAGCTCCAGCGGCTGCGTTTGCCAGTGGCACTGACGGGTGGCGGGGGAGAGCACCAGCTCGCCAAGGCGCAGGCCCTGCTCTTTGCCCGGATTGGCGGGGGCAGGCTCGACCCGGCGCAGCACGGCCCTCAGCCTGGCCACCAGTTCCCTCGGGTAGCAGGGTTTGGGCACATAGTCATCGGCCCCCATCTCGAGCCCGATCACCCGATCGATATTGTCCCCCTTGGCGGTGAGCATGATGACGGGGATCCGGCTGTCGCGGCGGATCTGGCGGAGCACCTCGCTGCCGTTCAAGTCGGGCAGCATGATGTCGAGCACCACGGCGGCATAGTTGCCGGAGAGGGCGTGCTGCACGCCGCTCTTGCCGGTCAGCACATGGGTGGTGGCAAAGCCTTCGCCGCCCAGGTATTCGCTCAGCATGGTGCCAAGCTCCAGATCATCGTCCACCAGCAGGATCTTCATCGCTCTTCTCCGTCTCGGGTTGGCGCCATTTTCCCGTGTCCGTCTCCGCCTGACAGCTGCTTTTACGCAATCCTTACACTGCCCTGCAAGAGGCTTAACCGGACATTGGAGTAGATTGCCCGGGTCTGTTTCATCCTCTGTTTTAGCCAAGGATATCCGCGATGACCCCTGTCCGTCTTCTCGTTGTTCGCCTGCTGCTGCCCGCCCTGCTGCTGTTCGGCGCCGGCTGGCTGTGGCTGCCTTCCACGGCGGCGCCGGCAGCCGCCTATATCACGGCTTCGGTCGAGCGGCGGGATCTGGAGCAGAGCGTGCTGGCCGACAGCACCCTGCAGGCCCAGAAGCTGGTGAGTGTGGGGGCCCAGGTATCGGGGCAGATCAAGGCGCTGCATGTGGCACTGGGGGACGAGGTGAAGCAGGGCGATCTGCTGGTCGAGATCGACGATCTCACCCAGCAGAACGCCCTCAAAGATGCCGAAGCCGCCCTCGACAACGTGCAGGCCCAGCTGGCCTCGCGCCGGGCAACTCTGCGCAACAACCAGCTGGTCTTCGAGCGTCAGCGCAAGGTGCTGGCTCGGGGATTGGGCAGTCAGGCCGACTACGACAGCGCGGAGGCGACCCTGACGGCCACCCGTGCCGACATCCGGGCGTTGACGGCGCAGGCGGTGCAGGCCCGCATCGCGGTCGATACCGCCAAAGTGAATCTGGGCTACACCCGCATCGTCTCCCCCATGGCGGGCACCATAGTGGCGATCCCGGTGGAGCAGGGGCAGACGGTCAACGCGGTGCAGAGTACCCCGACCATGGTCAAGGTGGCGCGGCTCGACACCATGACGGTGGAGGCGCAGATCTCGGAGGCGGACGTGATCAGGGTGAAGACAGGACTGCCCAGCTATTTCACCGTGCTGGGAGCGCCCGAGCGGCGCTACCAGGCCAGCCTGCGCGCCATCGAGCCCGCCCCCGACACCATCAACGACGACACGACCAGCAGCAGTTCGACCAGCACGGCCGTCTACTACAACGGCCTGTTCGAGGTGGAAAATCCGCAGCGGGCCCTGCGCATCGGCATGACGGCCCAGGTGCACATTGTGCTGGCGACCGAACGCAACGCCCTGGTGATCCCGGCCATCGCCCTGAGCGAGGGGCGGGTACAGGTGGTGGATGAGGGCGGTCGCCCGCAATGGCGGCAGGTGAAGGTCGGCCTCAACAACAAGGTGGATGCCCAGATCCTGGACGGGCTGGCGGAGGGGGAGGCCGTGGTGGTGAGCCAGTTGACGGCCCAGCACCAGCAGAGCGGGCGGATGGGTCCGCCCATGGGGATGTGATGATGAGAGAACCACTGCTGCAACTGAGCGGTATCCGCCGCCATTTTGGCGACGGGGAGCGGCGCGTCGAGGTGCTCAAGGGCATCGACCTGACCATAGCGCGGGGCGAGATGGTGGCCATCGTCGGCGCCTCCGGCTCCGGCAAGTCAACCCTGCTCAATATTCTGGGCTGCCTCGATCAGCCGAGCGAGGGTGACTACCGGGTGGCCGGACGGGAGACGAGCCGGCTGGCGGCCGATGCGCTGGCGACCCTGCGCCGCGAGCACTTCGGCTTCATCTTTCAGCGCTACCACCTGCTGGGGGATCTCAGTGCCCGCGACAACGTGGCGCTGCCCGCCCTTTATGCCGGGTTGGCCGGCGATGCGCGCAAGGCGCGGGCCGAGAGCCTGCTGCAGCGGCTCGGGCTCGGCAGCCGGCTCGACTACAAGCCGAGCCAGCTCTCCGGCGGCCAGCAGCAGCGGGTCAGCATTGCCCGCGCCCTCATCAACGGCGGTCAGGTGATCCTGGCGGACGAGCCGACCGGCGCCCTCGACAGCCAGAGCGGGGCCGAGGTGCTCGGCATATTGAATGGGCTGCACCGCGAGGGGCATACGCTGGTGATCGTGACCCACGACATGGCGATCGCCGAGCAGGCCGAGCGGATCATCGAGCTGAAAGATGGCGAGGTGGTGGCCGATCGTCGTCATGAGCCGGCACAGCCGCTTCCCGCGCACATTGGGTCCCGGGTCGGCGAAGGGGCGCGTGGCGGTCTGGCCGGGCGGCTCGGCGCCGCCTTCAAGATGGCGCTGCTGGCCATGCAGGCCCAGCGCATGCGCACCTTCCTCACCATGCTCGGCATCATCATCGGCATCGCCGCCGTGGTGTCTGTGGTGGCGCTCGGGCGCGGATCCCAGCAGCAGGTACTGGCCAATATCAATGCCATGGGCACCAGCACCCTGGAGATCTTCCCCGGCAGCGGCTTCGGCGATCGGCGGGCCGAGGCGGTCCAGACCCTCAGGGTGGAGGATGCCGACGCCCTCGCCGGACTTGGTTATGTGCACAGCGTGACCCCCAGCCTGGCCACCAGCGTCACCCTGCGCCGGGGCAGTCAGGCGGTACTGGGTTCGGTGAACGGGGTGGGGGAGCAGTTCTTCCAGGTGCGCGGCTATCGACTGCTGCAAGGCATGCTGTTCGATGCCACCAGCGTGGCCGCTCTGGCGCAGGAGGTGGTGATCGACGAGAACAGCCTGGCGCGCCTGTTTGCCGCGGGGGAGTCGCCGCTCGGTCAGGTGATCCTGCTGGGTAGCCTGCCGTGCCGGGTGATCGGGGTGGTGGCCCGCAACCAGAGCGGCTTTGGCAGCGACGAGAACCTCAATGTCTGGATCCCCCACACCACGGCCATGACGCGGATGCTGGGCCAGAGCCACCTGCGCAGCATCAGCGTGCGGGTGCAGGACGAGGTGGCGCTGGCCGCCGCCGAGGATGGCATCAGCCGCCTGCTGCGCGAGCGTCACGGCGCTCAGGATTTCTTCGTGCTCAACACCGACAGCATTCGTCAGGCGATCACCAGCACCAATGCCACCCTGACTCTCTTGATCGCCATGATTGCGCTCATCTCCCTGGTGGTGGGAGGCATCGGGGTGATGAACATCATGCTGGTGTCGGTGAGCGAGCGCACCCGCGAGATCGGCGTGCGGATGGCGGTGGGGGCCAGAACCGGCGACATACTGCAGCAGTTCTTGATCGAGGCTGTGCTGGTCTGCCTGTTGGGCGGGGCGGCCGGGGTGCTGCTCTCCCTGCTGGTCGGCGTCTTGTTCGAGCACTTCAGCAGCCAGTTTACCCTGAGCTATTCCCTGGACGCCGTGCTGATGGCTTTCTTCTGCTCGAGCCTCATCGGCGTGCTGTTCGGCTTCTTCCCGGCGCGGCGGGCGGCGCGGATGGACCCCATCCACGCCCTGGAGCGGGAGTAGGCACTCTCTTCGGCGCCCGCTGCGCCAACCCATTCGCCGGCGTTGCCGAGGGCTCATCCCGCCCCCGGCGGCGCGGCGAATTGGCCGGACGGCATCCCGTGTCAGTCCGGCAGCCTGAACCGTGTCATCGACGTGACACAGCCTGCTCTGCGCGGGTTTTCAACCGGGCCCCTGGCCCGGTTCTTTTTCCCATGCGAAAAAAAGGCGCCACCCGAGGGGGACGCCTGAAAGGTCAAACCTTGCGGTTTGCGGACCAACGGAACCAAGATTTCACACACATCACACTCTCAGCACTTCGCAGGTTCAGCCCTGCCACTTGCCTCCTTCCACTATCACGTCGTTCGGATCGGTATCGGCGCTTAAGTGTTCGCGCACATACTGGTCGTAGAGTTTCAGCAGGTACTTCTCTTCCCCCAGCTTGGCGAGACGGTCGTTGACCCAGTCACGCAGCTCGATATTGCCCTTCTTCACCGCCGGCGCTATGGGGTCTTCCGAGCCCAACTTCTCGGGCAACACCCGATAGCCCGGGTTCTCCTTGGCCCAGCTGAAGAGCACCAGGTTGTCCTGGGCATAGGCATCGCCACGGCCCTGGGCCAGCGCCTGCAGGGATTCGGTGTTCTTCTCGAACTTGAGCACCTTCCACTCCGGGTGGTTGCGGGTCAGCCAGATGTCGGCCGTGGTGCCCGTGGTGACGATCAGGGTCTTGTCCGCGAGATCGTTCAGCCCCTTGGCGGCGCTCTTCTCCGGCACCAGCACCTGCACCGCGACCTTGAGGTTGGGGTTGGTGAAGTCCACCACCTGCCGCCGCTCCGGGGTCACCGTCATGTTGGCGAGGATGAGATCCACCTTGTCGCTCTGCAGGAAGGGGATGCGACTGGCGGGCTCCACCGCCACGAACTCGACCTTGTTCTCGTCCCCCAGCAGATCCTTGGCGAAACGGCGACCGAGATCGGTATCAAAGCCGACGTAGTTGCCCTTCTCGTCCACATAGCCGAAGGGGGGCTTGTCGGTGAAGACGCCGACGATGAGTTTGTCCCGCGCCTTGATCTTGGCGAGGGAGCCGTCCGCCGCATGGGCGGCGCCGCTGGCGAGACCCAGTCCCAACAGGGCACTGAACAGAACCGAGGTGATCTTTTTCATGCTGACTCCTTTCGTTTGATGACATTTGTATAAGAAAACTTGGCGAGGAACTGGCGGGCACGCTGGCTGCGCGGGTGCTCGAAAAATTGATGGGGGGCGGCCTGCTCCAGAATGTGGCCGCCGTCCATGAAGACGATGCGATCCGCCACCGCCTGGGCGAAGGCCAGCTCGTGGGTGACGATGAGCAGGGTCATGCCACTGCCGGCGAGATCGCGGATCACCTCCAGCACCTCCTGCACCATCTCGGGATCCAGCGCAGCGGTCACCTCGTCAAACAGCATCACCTGCGGGTTCATGCACAGGGCCCGCACGATGGCGATGCGCTGCTGCTGGCCGCCGGAGAGCTGGCG
Organism: Aeromonas sp. QDB20; assembly: GCF_027707805.1. Lineage (NCBI taxonomy): Bacteria > Pseudomonadati > Pseudomonadota > Gammaproteobacteria > Aeromonadales > Aeromonadaceae > Aeromonas > Aeromonas sp. QDB20. Next base: position 7,681 of record NZ_JAPCJC010000017.1, read on the forward strand.
CGGATAGTCGTGGCGCCGCTCCCACAGGCCGATGCGGGTCAGCAGCTGTTCCGCCTGCAGCAGGGCCTCCTGCCGCTCTCGTTTTTGCACTTGAAGGGGGCCGAGCAGCACGTTCTCCAGCACCGTCAGGTTGGGGAAGAGGTGATAGCTCTGGAACACCATGCCGATGCGTTGTCGCAGCCGCTGCCAGTCGGTATTGCCATCCAGCAACTCTCCGTCGAAGCGAATCTCGCCCCCCTGAATGGGTTCGAGCCCGTTGAGGGTGCGCAGCAATGTGCTCTTGCCGCAGCCGCTCGGCCCCAGGATGACGATCACTTCCCCGGCGTGCACAGTGAGGCTGACCTCATCCAGTACCCGGTGTTGGCCGAATTGTTTGCTGACAGCATTGAGCTCAAGCAGAGGTGTCATACCGCATTACCCCATTGTTGCTCCAGCCGGCGCGAGGCGAGCGAGAGCGGATAGCAGACCAGAAAAAAGAACAGGAACAGCAGACCGTAGATGAGCAGCGAGCCATAGGTGCGCTCGATGATCTGCTGGCCCACCTTGATCACCTCCACCACCCCGATCAGCACCGCCAGCGAGCTGGTCTTGATGATGCGGGTGTAGATGTTGATGGTCGGCGGCGTCAGCCGTTGCAGTGCCTGAGGCAGCAGCACGTGGCGATAGAGCTGCCAGCGGGAGAGCCCGAGCGCCAGGCCGGCCTCCTGCTGACCACGGGCGAGGGAGTTGAGGCCGCCGCGCACCACCTCTCCCACCTCGCTGGCGCCCCACAGGGCCAGCACCAGCACGGCGCACCAGAAGGCCGGGATATCCAGGCCAAAGAAGATCGGCAGCCCGAAGAAGAAGAGGTAGAGCCAGACCAGCACGGGCACCACCCGAAACAGCTCCAGATAGACTCGCAACACTACCCGCGTCAGCCTTCCCCCTTGCTGGGCCAGCACGCCGTAACCGACCCCGCCCAGGGTGGCTAACAGGATGGCCAGCAGCGAGATGGCGAGGGTCTGACCCGCGCCCACCGCCAGCAGTGGCAGCGCCTGCGTCAACTGTTCAGTGACCGGACTGGCCATAGCGATCCCTCCTTTCTTGTGCATGGATGGTGAATGACGGTGGTAGAGGGCAGATAAGTGCCCACATCAGGATCCTCGTCCGCATCCGCGATTCAGTGACCGAACTGACCATATTGATCCCTCCTTTCCTGCGCCTCGGTGACGAGTGACGGTGGCAGCAGGAAGGTAAGTGCCCACATCGGGATCCTCGCCTGCATCAGCGATTCAGTGACCGAACTGACCATGTTGCAGCCTCCTTTCAACGACGCGCAGGGCGAGCGACAGCGGCAGAAAGATCAGCACGCACATCAAGGTCAGTACCGCCAGCATCTCGTAGGTCTTGTAGTAGAGGGCGATGTAGTTCTTGGTGGTGTAGAGCAGTTCCGGCACCGCCACCGCCGAGGCCACCGTGGTCTCTTTCAAGAGGAAGATGAAATTGGCAAACAGCGCCGGCAGGCTGGCGAGCCAGGCCTGGGGCAGCTGCACGTGGCGTAGCAGTTGCCAGCGGGAGAGGCCGATGGCCCGCCCCGCCTCCAGTTGGCTGGGGGGGATTGCCTGAACGCCTGCCCGCAGCGCCTCGGTCAGGTAGCCGCCGCCGAGGAAGGTCATGGCGATCACCGCCGTGGCAAAGCCCGACAACGACAGACCGAGCGCCGGCAGCCCGAAGTAGAGAAAGAACAGCTGGATCAAGAGCGGCGTGTTGCGGGCCAGCTCCACATAGGCGCGGATCACCCTGTTCAGCCAGGGCCGATGCAGGCTTTGCAGCGTCACATTGAGCAGCGCCACGGCGAGCGAGGTGAGGATCACGATGGCGCCGAGCTGCAAGGTGACCCAGACCGATTGGCCGAACGCCGGCAGGGTGGTGAGGACAAAAGACCAGTCGAAGCTCATGCCGGGATCCTCCCGTCGCGGCGCAGCCGCTGGGGCACGACCGTGATGGCGTCCGGGTACTTGATGCCGGCACCAGTGTTGAGTACCACCACCCGCTCGCCCCCCTGGATCCAGCCCGCTTCCCGCAGCTGGCGGGCGGCGGCGAAGGCGGCCGCCCCTTCCGGGCAGACGAAGCAGCCCTCCTGGGAGGCGAGTTGACGCAGCTCGCGCTGGATGGCGCCATCTTCCACCGCGACGGCGCAGCCCTCGGTGCGATAGAGGGCGTCCAGCACCAGAAAATCCCCCAGCGCCTTGGGCACGTTGATGCCGAACGCCAAGGTCTGGGAGTCGGGCCAGAAGCGCGATTCGCGCTCCCCCTGCTGCCAGGCCTGGACGATGGGGGCGCAGCCGCTCGCCTGCACCGCCACCAGGCGCGGCAGCGGCCCCTGCACCCAGCCCAGCTCCTGCAGTTCCCGCAGCGCCTTGTAGATGCCGATGAGACCGACGCCGCCGCCGGTGGGGTAGAGGATCACGTCCGGCAGGGTCCAGCCGAGCTGCTCGGCGATTTCAAACCCCATGGTCTTCTTGCCCTCGATGCGATAGGGCTCCTTGAGGGTGGAGGCATCGAACAGCCCCTGCTCGGCCACCGCCTCGGCCACTTGGCGACCGGCGTCGCTGATGAGGCCGTCCACCAGATAGAGGCGGGCACCGGCCAGGGCGCTCTCCAGTCTTGTGATGGCGGGGGCCGCCTGCGGCTGGACTATGGTGCTGAGCAAGCCGGCGCGGGCGCCGTAAAGTGCCCAGGCCGCACCGGCGTTGCCGTTGGTGGGCATGGCGAAGTGGGTGACGCCGAGTTCACGGGCGCGGGAGACGCCGACCGCGGCGCCGCGGGCCTTGAAAGAGCCGGTGGGGGTGAGGCTCTCATCCTTCATCCAGAGATCCGGAATGCCGACCTGCTTGCCGAGGCGCGGCAGCGGCAACAGCGGGGTGAAGCCTTCCCCCAGGGTGACCACCTGGGCGGGGTCGCGCACCGGCAGCAGCTCGTGGTAGCGCCACAGGCTGGCGGGGCGACCCAGCAGGGCGGCCGGATGCCAGGCCTGCTTCAGGGCCTCGAGGTCGTAGCTGGCCAGCAAGGGGGCGCCGACCGGGCTCAGCTGCTGGGGCTGATCGGCATCCACAACCTCGCCGGTCTTGCTGCAACGCAGATGTGATAGGTAGCTGTACGGCATGCTTTATCCTGAATGAGTCGAGATGGTCAGTCGCTTATTCCATCCTGTGACCCAAGTGCCGGATAACAAACAAAATAAACTGGCAAACCTAAGCGAAAAAATTCATATGACTCCGATTTATCCGGGTTGTGGCGGTTTCCCGCTCATGTTGCCTGGTCACCCGCTGGGGGGTTGGGCCATCCGGCACTCTTTGCTAACCTGCCCGCTTCACCGAAATTGCAGGGAGCCGCATCGATGCGAGCGATTGTCAGCCTGCTGGCCCTGTCACTGCTCTGTGCGTGCAGCGGCCAGCCAACCAGAGAGGATGCCATGTCAGGGAAAGCGCGCCTTCACTACCCCGTCACCCGCCAGGGTGAGCAGGTGGATCACTACTTCGGTCAGGCCGTGGCCGACCCCTATCGCTGGCTGGAGGATGACCGCAGCCCCGAGACCGAAGCCTGGGTCAAGGCCCAGAATGCAGTGACCCAGGGTTATCTGGCACAGATCCCGTATCGCGCCGCTATCAAGGAGAAGCTGGCCGCTTCCTGGAACTACGCCAAGGAGGGGGCGCCGTTTCGCGAGGGGCGCTACCACTACTTCTTCAAGAACGACGGACTGCAGAACCAGAACGTGCTGTGGCGCCAGCAGGAGGGCAAGCCGGCCGAGGTGTTCCTCGATCCCAATACCCTCAGCCCCGACGGCACCACGGCACTGGATCAGCTGAGCTTCTCCCGCGATGGCCGCATCCTGGCCTACTCGCTGTCGCTGGCGGGTAGCGACTGGCGCGAGATCCACCTGATGGACGTACAGAGCAAGCAGCCGCTAGAGGCGCCCCTCAAGGATGTGAAGTTCAGCGGCATCAGCTGGCTTGGCAACGAGGGCTTCTTCTACTCGAGCTACGACAAGCCCGACGGCAGCGAGCTGTCGGCCAGGACCGATCAGCACAAGGTCTATTTCCACCGGCTCGGCACGGCGCAGCAGGATGACCGGCTGGTGTTCGGCGCCATCCCGGCCCAGCACCACCGCTACGTGGGGGCGACCGTCACCGAGGATGACCGCTTCCTGCTCATCTCGGCGGCGAACTCCACCTCCGGCAACCGCCTCTATGTGAAGGATCTGAGCCAGGAGAACGCGCCGCTGTTGACGGTGCAGGGGGATCTGGACGCGGATGTGAGCCTGGTGGACAACAAGGGCAGCACCCTTTACCTGCTGACCAACAGGGACGCCCCCAACCGCCGGCTGGTGACGGTTGATGCCGCCAACCCGGGGCCGGCCCACTGGCGCGACCTTATCCCCGAGCGTCAGCAGGTGCTGACGGTGCACAGCGGCAGCGGCTATCTGTTTGCCGAGTACATGGTGGATGCCACCGCCCGGGTCGAGCAGTTCGACTACGAGGGCAAGCGGGTGCGCGAGGTGGCGCTGCCCGGCCTTGGCAGCGTCAGCGGCTTCAACGGCAAGCACGATGATCCTGCCCTCTACTTCGGTTTCGAGAACTATGCCCAGCCGCCCACACTCTACCGGTTCGAGCCCAAGAGCGGCGCCATCAGCCTCTATCGCGCCTCGGCGGCGCCGTTCAAGCCAGAGGATTACGTCTCCGAGCAGCGCTTCTACCAGAGCAAGGACGGCACCCGGGTGCCGCTCATCATCAGCTACCGCAAGGGGCTGAAACTCGATGGCAGCAACCCGACCATCCTCTACGGCTATGGCGGCTTCGACGTGAGCCTGACTCCGAGCTTCAGCGTGTCGGTGGCCAACTGGCTGGATCTGGGGGGCGTCTATGCGGTGGCCAACCTGCGCGGGGGCGGTGAGTACGGCCAGGCCTGGCACCTGGCGGGCACCCAGCAGAACAAACAGAACGTGTTCGACGACTTCATCGCGGCGGCCGAGTACCTCAAGGCCGAGGGCTACACCCGCACCGACCGGCTGGCGATCCGCGGTGGCTCCAACGGCGGTCTGCTGGTGGGGGCCGTGATGACCCAGCGGCCGGATCTGATGCGGGTCGCCCTGCCGGCGGTGGGGGTGCTCGACATGCTGCGCTACCACACCTTCACCGCCGGGGCGGGCTGGGCCTATGACTACGGCACCAGCGCCGACAGCGAGGCCATGTTCGACTACCTGAAGGGCTACTCGCCGCTGCACAACGTCCGACCCGGGGTCAGCTACCCCTCGACTATGGTGACCACGGCGGACCACGACGATCGGGTGGTGCCGGCTCACTCCTTCAAGTTTGCCGCCACCCTGCAGGCCGACGATGCCGGCCCCCATCCCCAGCTCATCCGCATCGAGACCAATGCCGGGCACGGGGCGGGTACGCCGGTGGCCAAGCTGATTGAGCAGAGTGCGGACATCTATGCCTTCACCCTGTACGAGATGGGCTACCGGGAGCTGCCGCGTCAACCTTGATCCGGGCGAGAGGGGCGTCAGCCATCCACCATCCACTATCATCAGGGCCCTGCGGGGCCCTTTTCATTGCCGCGCGTTTGAACGCCGACCTGCGACCATCCCTGTCTCGCCGCTGGCCTGTTTTGGCAGACGGGCCCCATCTGTTATCCCCCCGGTGGTATAGTCAGTCACAAGATCCGCATTCAAGGAGTCCATCGTGAAGAAGATCATCTACATCCTGCTGGGGTTGGCGCTGGCGGCCGTGGTGGCCATCACCGCCCTGATGTCCCTCATCGACCCCAATCAGTTCAAGCCTCAGCTGGTGGAGCAGGTGCGCAAGAGTACCGGCCGCGAGCTGGTGATGGAGGGGGCGATCGGCTGGCGCTTCTGGCCAAGCCTCGGCCTCTCTCTCGAGAAGGTGGCGCTGCGCAACCCCGCCGGTTTCGCCGAGCCCGACCTCGTGCGCTTCGAGCGCGGGGAGGCCTCGGTGGGCCTGCTGCCGCTGCTCTCCCACCGGCTTGAGATAGGCAAGGTGACCCTGAGCGGCGCCCACCTGTTTATCCAGACCAAGGCTGACGGCAGCTCCAACCTGAGCGATCTCATCAAGACGACCAAACAGGGGGCGGATGCCTCGCCGACGGGCGAGAGTCAGCCGGCTGCCCCGGCCGCCAGTGACAAGCAGCCCTGGCAGATCAGCCTGCAAGGGGTGGAGCTGCAACAGGCCAGCGCCCTGCTGCAGGATGATCGCAACGGCACAGTCTCCCGCCTCGAACAGCTGGATCTGAACCTGGGCCAGCTGGTGGTGGATCAGTGGGTGCCGGTGACCCTGGCCGCCAAGGGGGCCCAGGGGGAGCTGGCATTTGATCTCAAGGGGCAGGCCCAGCTCAAGCTGGCCCAGGATGAGAGCCGCAGCGAGCTCAAGGATCTCAGCCTGGAGGGGAGCCTGAAGGATCCGGTGCAGCGGCTCGACGCCTTCTCCCTCAAGGCCGACCGGCTGGCGCTGGGGGAGTGGAGCAGCCTCACGCTCAACTTGCAGGGCGCCCAGGGAACGGCGGACAAGCCGACCCTGGCCGGCACCCTGGAGGGTACTCTCAAGGCGCGCCTCGACGAGAACCGGCAACTGCTGGAGGTGTCGGATGCCGTGCTGGCCGCCAAGCTCAGTGGTGACGCCCTGCCACGTCCGCAACTGCAGGTGAAGCTGGCGGGCTTTGCCCGTGCCGAGCTCGACAAGCAGAACGTGATCCTGACCAACCTGGTGATGGGGGTGGATGACGCCCTGCTGAGCGGCAACGGCAGCGTGCAGCTGGGCGCCGTGCCCAGGGTGGAATTCGACCTCAAGGGGGAGAAGCTCGACCTTGACGGCTGGCTCGGTCAGCCGGCCAAGACTGCACCCGCCGCGGCCAGTTCGGGCGCTGCAGCCCCGGCCGGGACGACGGCGCAGGCTGCCGCACCCGCCGCCAAGGCGCTCTCCACGGCCGAACCGGATCTGACCGCCCTCAAGTCGGTTGATCTGGCCGGCCGGTTGCAGCTGGGCAGTGTGCGACTGAAAGGGCTGGATCTGAACGCCGTCGACCTGCAGCTCGCCCTGGCCGGTGGCCAGCTCACCCTCAAGCAGTTCAGCGCCGGCGTGGCCGGTGGCAAGGTGACCGCCAGCGGCGTGCTCGATGCGCGGCAAAAGCCGGCTCGCTATCAGGCCCACAAGCGGGTACAGGGGGTCGATGTGCGGCCGCTGCTGCAGACCCTGGCCCAGACCGATCTGCTGGAGGGCAAGGGGGATCTCGAGGTCGAAGTGCAGGGAGCCGGCCTCTCCGAACTGGCGCTGCGCAGCCGGATGCAGGGCAAGGTGAACCTCAAGTTGAGCGATGGCGCCCTGCACGGCATCAACCTGGCGGAGATGATCCGCGAGGCGCGGGCCACCCTGACCGGCAAGGGGGCGGATCAGGTGAAGGAGGCGCGCAAGACCGACTTCAGCGCCCTCACCGCCAGCTTCCGGATTGCCGACGGGGTCGCCCAGAGCGACGACATCCAGCTGTTCGCCCCCGCTCTGCGGGTGAAGGGGCAGGGCCAGACCGCTCTGGTGCCGGAGACCCTCGATTTCCTGTTCCTCACCTCCGTGGTGGAGAGCAGCAAGGGGCAGGGGGGCAAGACGGTGGATGAGCTCAAGGACATCACCATACCTGTGCGTATCGGCGGCCACTGGCAGGCGCCGAGCTACCGGCTCGATGTGAAGGCACTGCTCAGCAACAACAAGCTGCTGGAGGAGAAGGCCCGCAAGGAGGCCGAGCGCGGTCTCAAGAAGCTGCTGGGTGACAAGGCCGACAACGAAGGGGTGAAGGGGGTGGCCGATCAGCTGCTCAAGGGCCTGTTCAAATAGCCTAGCCCTGTTGTTTTATCGCCATGCAGAGCCTGCCCCGTGCGGGCTCTGTGCGTTTTGGCCGGGAGGCGGGGACGCGCCGGTAGTGAAAGAGAGGGGTGTTTGGGCCGGATAAAGATGGTATCACTGTGGTTTTACCAAGGAGCAGATGAATGAGTCGAAGTGAAATCGCAAGAGAGATATCCCATCCGGACTGGCCACTGGTCTGGCAGATCTACGGCAGCAGCTTTCCCCGCTATGAACAGCGCCAGCCGCAGCATCAGCAACGCAAGATGGGAGACTCCCGCTTTCACTGTCAGCTCTTTTATCAGGGCGAGCAGCTGCTCGGCTTTATCTTCTGGTGGGACTGCGGTGAGCAGATCTACATCGAGCATCTGGCCATCAACCCCGCCCTGCGCGGCCAGAACCACGGCTCACGCCTGCTTGCCGCCTTCTGCGAGACGGCGGGGCGGCCCGTCATCCTGGAGATAGATCCGCCAGAGGACGAGGTTTCCCTTCGACGGCTGCGCTTCTATCAGGGGCTGGGTTTTTGTCTGAGCGATCATGACCACGTGCACCCGCCCTATCAGCCAGATTGCGAGGGACATGCGCTGCGGGTGCTGAGCTATCCGGCCCCGCTCGACAAGGAGGATTATCTGCGTTTCAACAAGGTGCTGGTGGAGACGGTGATGGATCACGGCCCGGCCTGAATCAGTGACAGGCACTCTATAGTGAAGTGAAGTGAAGTGAAGTGAAGGGGGAGGTCTCTCCCCCTGATAGCAGGATTATTCGTAGACGGCTGTAGTATGAAGCAGTTGATCTGCAAAAGTGAAAATCTCATCTATTGAGCCAATCGGATGTCGAGTTTCTTTCTTTTCCGCATCAAACAGGCCTATATATTTTTGGCGAGAGTTAAAATGTAATCTGCAAAGTGGTTTCCGGTTATTGTCATCCAGCAGGATTCCAAAATAACTTTGGGTATCCCTGGGGGCAATCCTGGCGACATCAAATTGCTGCCTGAGTATTGCTTTAACCACATTGAACGCTTCCATTTCTTCAATAGTGGTGTCTACTCTGGATTTTTCTTTATTGTTATCATTTTCGCTGTTGTCACCAGGCAGATCGTTCTCTGAGATTGATGAGACAGTTGAAGTACTGACACTATTACCTATTGCAGACTTCAATCTTGCATTGATGCTATCGTTGAGGAATTGGTTCAGTGCTTTCTTGCTGATATCAGTGAACGACTGTTTAACCCTGGCTGTCAGTACGCCATCATAAATACGAGATGCAAAGAATTTGACGAAATCCTCTTCTGGAGAAGCAAATTGCTCGGCAAGTAGTTTTTTGATCTGGCTAAGATATTTAAGTTCTCCTGCAGCATCAACAACGGACTCAACATCGAAGGCGGTTTTAGTCAGTTTTAATACCTCAGGAACGACATGCTCATCTATGTCCTCAAGATCCAATGTAAGAAATGGCTTTTCATCCATTTTATTTGGTGCATCCAGGTCGGTATAAAATTCATACTGAGCACCATTGGTGAGAATGCCAATTCTGGCATTGGTGACCGAGAAATAACGAAAGAGTTGGCCTGAGTGTTTTGCAGACAGCTTTTCACTGTATTTTTTACATTCAACCAGAATTTGAATCTGGCCATCCTTCAGAATGGCATAGTCAACCTTTTCTCCCTTTTTGATACCGGTATCTGCGGTGAACTCGGGGATTACCTCGGTGGGGTCAAAGACATCATAACCGAGAACACGATTGAGAAATGGCATGACAAAGGCATTTTTGGTCGCTTCTTCAGTAGTGATCATCGATGCTTGTTGCGCAATTTTTTTGGATAGACTCTGTAGCTGTTCTGAAAAATCCATTTCTTCCTCTCTGTATGGCAGCAAGGTGGTACTTTTTAACGCTATATTCCCCTCAATCATTTTCGGGCTGAATAATGGAGACTGGATACCCATAACCTCTGCTTATATTCAGCAAAGTGCCATACGATTCCAAGGATTGTATGCCTGAAACAGGATCTAGCTCACCGCTATTGAGTTTTATGTGAAGAATATTTGGCTCATTGTCGCAAAGAGCAATTAAAAGGGGCGCCTCGGCGCCCCTTCTGTTTACTCCCCCAGCAGCTGTTGCCAGACCGCCAGCACATGGCCTCGTTCGGCCAGCAACTGGTCGTCCCCCACCTTGCGGGAGACCTCCGAGAGGTTGAGGCGATGGCCGAGGTTGCGGATCTCCAGATAGGCGTGCTTGAGCCCCTCCGCCTGCTCCAGGGTCAGCACTCCCGCCAGCACGCACTCGTCGAAGATGCGCACGTTATCGGACCAGCGAGTGAGGGCATCGGGTTCGCCGCAGGCATGGGCCAGCACCAGATACTGGGCGATAAACTCGATGTCCACCATGCCGCCGGGGGACTGCTTGAGATCGAACTCGCCGGCACCGGCTTTGAGCAGGTGATCCCGCATCTTGTGGCGCATCTCGCGCACCTCGCGGGCCAGGGTCGGCAGCTCGCGCTCCTTGGCCAGCACGGCGCGGCGGATGCGGGCAAACTCGGCGATCACCGCCTCATCGCCATAAATCGGACGGGCCCGCACCAGCGCCTGATGCTCCCAGGTCCAGGCCTCGTTTTGCTGATACAGCTCATAGGCCGACAGCGATGAGACCAGCAGGCCAGAGTCGCCGGAGGGGCGCAGCCGCATGTCGATCTCGTAGAGGATGCCGGAGGGGGTGCGGGTGCTGAACAGGTGCAGGATCCGCTGGGCCAGACGCAGGTAGAACTGGCGACTGTCGATGGGCTTGCGCCCGTCGGTGTAGCTGTTGGGGTCACCGCCGTGCAGGAACACCAGGTCGAGATCGGAGCCGTAGCCGAGCTCGATGCCGCCCAGCTTGCCGTAGGCCACCACCGCAAAGCCGCGCTGGCCGCTCACCGCCACCTCGGGCGGCACCCCGTAACGCTCGCTCATCTGGGCCCAGGCCTGATTGACCACCTCCTCGGTGATCGCCTCCGCCAGCCAGGTGAGGTGGTCGCTCACCTTCATCAGCGGCAGGGCGCCGGCGATGTCGGCCGCCACGATGCGCAGCAGCTGCACCTGCTTGAACTGGCGCAGCGCCTCCATCTGCTGCTCCACATCCTCTTCGGGGATGCGCAGCAGGAACTGGCGCAGCTGGGGTTTGTACTGATCGAGCGGAGTGGGGTGGTAGAGGTGCTGCGGGTCGAGCAGCTCGTCCAGCAGGATGGGGTAGCGGGCCAGTTGCTCGCTCACCAGGTGGCTGGCATCGCAGAGCCGCACCAGCTGGCGCAGGGCGCCCGGGTTCTCCGCCAGCAGCTGCAGATAGGCGCTACGGGTGAAGATGCGGGTCAGCAGCTCGCACACCCGCTCGAACAGGCGGGCAGGTTGCTCGCTGGCCACCACCAGTCGCAGTAGCTCCGGCATCAGCCAGTCCAGCGCGATGCGCCCCTGCGGGCCAACCTGACGGCGCTTGTACTCCTCCTTGAAACGCAGCAGCGCGGCGCAGAGCGGGGCGGGCTCGGCCACCCCCTGCGCGGTCAGCAGTTTTTCCAGCTCGGCGGCGTCGAGCTCGGTGCGCCACAGATCGAGCCAGAGCTGCTCCAGATGGGCGGGTGCCTCTTTTTCTTCCCCCACCACGGCGGCGAACTCCTGATGGACGGCCGCCATCTCCTCATCCAGATGAGCCATGAAGGCACCCCAGTCCGTAAAGCCGAGGGCGGCGACGAGTCGCTGGCGATCCCGCTCCTCGGTGGGCAGGGTCTGGGTCTGCTGATCGCCGATCTCCTGCAATATGTTCTCGACCCGGCGCAGGAAGCGATAGGCATCCAGCAAGCGGTCGCAATGGCCGGATTCGAGGGCGCCGCACCGGGCAATGGCGGCCAGCGCTTCCGGCAGATGGCGCACCCGCAGCGCAGGTTCACGACCGCCGCGAATAAGCTGCAACGCCTGGGCGATGAACTCCACCTCGCGAATGCCGCCAGCCCCCAGCTTGATGTTGCCCTCCAGCCCCTTGCGACGCACCTCGGCGGCGATCATCGCCTTCATCTGGCGCAGGCCGTCGATGACGCCAAAGTCGATATAGCGGCGAAACACGAAGGGGCGCAGCATCTCGGCCAGCTCCACCGCATGTTCGCACTGGGGCCCCAGCACCCGCGCCTTGACCATGGCGTAACGCTCCCAGTTGCGACCGTGATGCTGGTAGTAATCCTCCATGGCGGCAAACGAGATGGCGAGCGGCCCCGCGTCGCCAAAGGGGCGCAGCCGCATGTCGACTCGAAATACCTGGCCGTCGACCGTGCTCTGGTGCAGGGCGTTGATGATGCGCTGGCCCAGCTTGATGAAGAACTGCTGGTTGGCGAGCTCGCGCCGCCCGCCGACCGTGTAGCCGTTCTCGGGGAAGGTGAAGATAAGGTCGATGTCCGAGGAAAAGTTGAGCTCGCCACCGCCGAGCTTGCCCATGCCGAGGATCAGCAGCGGCTGCGGGTTGCCGTTGCCATCCATCGGGGTGCCCAGCTCGCCACACTGCTTGGCGTAGAGCCAGTCGCGGGCAGAGCAGATGAGCGCATCCGCCAGTTTGGTGAGGTGGATAAAGCTCTCTTCCACTTCGGCGTGGCCCAGCAGCTCGCGCCAGGCGATCACCAGCATGCGGCTGCGGCGGAACTGGCGCAGGATGCGCTTGAGCGCCTCCTCGTCGTCCACCTCGGCCAGCAGGGCGGCCAGATCGCGTTGGTAGGCGGGCCAGCGCTCGGCCTGATCCAGATCTCCTGAGGCGAGCAGCTCGGTCAGCAACTCCGGCTGTTTGAAGAGAGAGTCGGCGACAAAATCGGAGAGACCGAGCAGGGTCAGCAGAGTCTGGCGCACCGGCTCGGGTTGCGTGCCGTAGTCGGGGGCCAGTTCAGTCAGCCGTTGCCAGTGGCGCTGGGCCAGCTCCTGCAGCAGGGGGGAGAAGGCGGAGAAAGAGGGAGAGTGCTGGGCCACGGTTGCCGTCCTTGTGATTAACGAAACTGCCGGATAAAAAGCTGGCTGCCAATCTAGCACTGTCGGGCCCCCGCGTCACAGCGCAGGGGCGAGAAGCATGATCCGGCGGGAATTATCGGCAGCCGGCCATTCAGGTGCGCTGGTAGATATCGGGGTGGTAGATCTCCATCAGGCTGCCGGGGCTGGCGGGCGGCACGAAGCCGAAACCGGCGTAGAGGCCGTGGGCATCGGAGGTGGCGAGGGAGAGGCGACGCAGCCCCTGCAGCTCGGGATGGTCGAGTATGGCTGCCACCAGTGCCTTGCTGTAGCCGCGGCCGCGATACTCAGGCAGCACGAACACGTCGGCCAGATAGCCGAAGGTGGCGCGGTCTGTGATGACCCGGGCGAAGGCGACCTGCTGGCCGCCGAGGTAGCCGCCAAAGCAGAGCGAATGGTTGATGGCCCGCTGCAGGGTGGCAAGGGGAATGCCGCGACACCAGTAGGCCTCTTCAGACAAGAAGCGGTGGATCAGCGGCAGGTCGAGTCGTCCCTGGTCGGCGCTGATTTCAAGCGCAAGTTCTGTGGTCTGCATCCTGGCTCCTTGCCGCGATGAAAAAAGAAAGGCCCCTCGTGGGGGCCTTCCAGTCTAACCGGATTGCGGCGTTCAACAACAGCGGCCCTGTGTCAGGCCAGTTTGAGGGCCTGGATGATGAGTGCTGTCCAGGGGCTGGCTCATCTCTTCCTGTCTGTGAGATGACGCCCGTCAGGCCAGCTTGAAGGCCTGAATATGAGTATCCAGGGTCTGGCTGTGGCGCTCCACCAGTTCGGAGGCCTCCTGCAGCTCGCGCAGTACCACGACGGAACCCTCCACCACCTGCTTGACCTGCTCCAGGTTGCCGCTCATCTCCTCGGCCACCGAGCTCTGCTGCTCGGAGGCGGCGGCGATCTGGCGGTTCATGTCGGCCACCCCCTGTACCCGCTGCACTATGGTGGCGAGCTGGTCGCCGGCCTGGGTCACCTGCTCCACCCCCTTGTCGGCCTGCTGCACGCTCTGGGCCATCAGCTCGGCCGCCTGGCGGGCATTGCCCTGCAACTGTTCGATCATCTTCTGGATCTCGACGGTGGCGGCCTGGGCCCGGTTGGCCAACTCCCGTACCTCGGAGGCGACCACCGCGAAGCCACGGCCCGCCTCACCGGCGCGGGCGGCTTCGATGGCGGCGTTCAGCGCCAGCAGGTTGGTCTGCTCCGAGATGCCGCGAATGGTGTCGACCACTGAACCTATCTGATCGACCCCCTGTTCCACCTGGTTGACCACGGTGGAGGAGCGTTGAATGTTGCCGGAGAGGGTGTCGATGGTGTTGACGGTGGCAGCCACGCAGCGGCTCCCCTCTTCCGCCAGCTGGCTGGTTTCGGCGGTGGCGTGGGAGGCCTGCTCTGCATGGGCGGCCACCTCGCGGATGGCACCCACCATCTGGCTCATGGCGCTGGCCAGCTGCTCAATTTGGGTGAACTCCTCGCTGATGGCCTCGTTGGCCTCCTCCATGCAGAGGGTCACCTGGGAGGCGATGTCGTTGAGCTCCTTGCAGGCGACGCGTTGGGTGCCGAACACCTCCTTGAGGTTCTCCTGGGAGTGGGCCACCGCTTTGGCGATGTCGCCGAATTCGTCACGGGACTTGAGCAGCACCCGGTGGCTCAGATCCTTGCGGGCGAAGCGTTCCAGCAGGCCCACCAGATAGTGCACCTGCTTGACCATCAGGCGCGAGCCGGTCAGCAGCAGTACCACGAAGACCAGCCCCATGATGGCGGTCTCCATCAGCCCGGTCCAGAGCAGGCTGTTGGCGATGGTGTCTGCCTTGTCGGGGGCGATCCCTTCGCTGAGCAGGGTGGTTTCCAGATTGCTGGCGTCGAACCAGAGCTTGATCAGCAGCAACACAGTACTGAACACCATGAGCAGTACCACTTTGGGTACCAGCCGGATATTGCTCATTCGCCTCTCCAGCGGGTTTAACTGCATAATATTTCTCCTTTTAATGACCGGTTTTCCTTTGTCCTCAGGACTATCGGCATTATCTTCCTTTTTATTAATTCGCACCGTGCCTAAAGTGGGAAAATGTATGCGCCATCACTTAACTCATCTACGCGCCATGGATCTGTTGATGGCGTTTCTGTCGGTGATCTCGGTTGTGCTGGTCACGGCCCGCTGGTGGGGTCATCAAACCCTGGCCCCCCAGACCCTGCAGCTCTTCTATGACGTCGACAGCCTGATCTGCTACTTCTTCCTCGGTCACTTCGCCTATGGCTGGATCCGGGCCCCCGACCGGATGGCCTTCTTCAAGGCCAACTGGTTCTATCTGCCGGGCAGTCTGCCCATGGTGGAGCAGCTGCGCTGGGCCCGGCTCATCCAGTTGTGGCGGATCTACCAGCTGCTGCGGGATCAGCCGGATCTGCTGGCCATGTTTCGCCGCGAGCGCAACGAGACCACCCTCTCCGGCATCCTGTTCCTGTTCTTCCTGCTGCTGGGGGTGGGGTCAGGGGTGATGTACTGGGTCGAGTCGGGCCAGCCCGGCAGCCAGATCCAGACTCCCTACGATGCCTTCTGGTGGACGCTGGTGACCCTCTCCACCGTGGGGTATGGCGATCTGGTGCCCAAGACGGAGGAGGGACGCTTCGTCGCCAGCCTGCTGATCCTGTTCGGGGTCGGTCTGTTTGGTGCCATCAGCGGTTTCATGGCCAGCCTGTTCCTGCAGCCGGGACGGGGGGATGCGGAGCTGGAGAAGTGGCGCCATCACCAGAGCGCACAGCAGGATCTGTTGTTGCAGGAGCTGCGAGCCCTGCGGGCCGAAGTGAAGGCACTGAAACAGAAATAGGCAGCGGCGTCCGGAATGGTCGCGTCGCGATAGAGACAAGTTGCGAGCCACCTCTCAGCTCGGGGGGGAGCCCTTTTCTTTGCTTGTCCTTTGACCCGCCGGCGGCTTAACATTCGCCAGTCACCTAACCAAACGAAGAGAACCGATCGACCATGCGCGCCCTTCTCGGGATCCTGATCTGCTTGTGTGCCCAACAGGCACTGGCCGATACCCGCTATGTTTCAGACAACATCTTTACCTTTATTCACAATGGTCCGGGCACCCAGTACCGGATCCTTGGCAGCGTCAAGGCGGGTGAGCCGCTGGACGTCAAGGCAGTGAACAACGAGGCCGGTTTTACCCAGGTGGTGGACGGTCGCGGCCGTGAGGGCTGGATCAAGAGCAGCGAGTTGCAGGGCGAGATCAGCCTGCGCGAGCGGCTGCCTCAGGTACAGAAAGAGCTGGAAGAGGCCAAGGCCCGCCTGCTGAACCTCAACGGTGACAACGAGAAACGCTTCGCCGAGAAGGATGGCAAGATCGCCGAGCAGAGCAAGGAGATCGCCACCCTCAAGGCCCAGCTGGCCAGCCAGGGCGAGGAGATGGGCAACCTCAAGGAACAGAACGACGCCCTGACCCAGAGCTACGACAACCAGGAGCACGACATGCAGATGGACTGGTTCATCCGCGGTGGTGCCATGGTGGGGGGCGGCATCCTGCTTGGCATCCTGCTGCCCATGCTGCCCCGTCGCCGCAGCCGCGGCGATCGCTGGATGAACTGACAACCGCTGTCGGCAGCAGCGTGAAGGGTCGCCATGGCGACCCTTCTTTTTTGTCTTGCGAAAATTGTATACAAAATAAGGCGATGAATTTTGCCTGGTAGGCATATGGCGCCGATATAGTGCGCCATATGAGCCAATCAGCGTTCTTTGTTAATAACAGGCAACAATTTCATTTCATCTATGGGTTGATATTGTATACATTATCGGCGTTTCGGCGGCACGACCGCCTTCGTCGATATCAGCCCTAGGGCGTACAGGAAGACCCCATATGTTCAAAGCTACCCAAGTGCTTGCCGCTGACTACATTCCCTCCGATCTGGCCGCCCTGCGCGAAGCCATCACCCAGAACTACGTGGTGGATGAAAATGCCTATCTGGCCGAACTGTCGGCCATGCTGCCGGGGGATGGCGCCTCGCTGGAACGGGTGACCCAGCGTGCCCGCACCCTGGTGACCAAGGTGCGCAAGGAGAGCGGATCCGGCGACGGCATCGATGCCTTCCTGCAGGAGTACAGCCTGGATACCCAGGAGGGGATCATCCTGATGTGCCTGGCGGAGGCGCTGCTGCGCATTCCCGATGCCGAGACCGCCGATGCCCTGATCAAGGACAAGCTCTCCGGCGCCAACTGGTCGTCCCATTTTCGCAAGAGCGACTCCACCCTGGTGAACGCCTCCACCTGGGGGCTGATGCTGACCGGCAAGATCATCAAGCTGGACAAGAAGCTGGACGGCAACCCGGCCAACCTGCTGGGCCGCATGGTCAACAAGCTGGGGGAGCCGGTGGTGCGATCCGCCATGTACGCCGCCATGAAGATCATGGGCAAGCAGTTCGTGCTGGGGCGCGACATGAAGGAAGCCCTCAAGGCGAGCCGCAAGTCCCGCGAGAAGGGCTACACCCACACCTACGACATGCTGGGGGAGTCCGCCCTGACCCTGGCCGATGCCGACAAGTATTTCGGTGACTACCAGCGCGCCATCGAGGCGGTGGGCGGCGAGCGCATCAGCGACGGCGGCCCGGCTCCTTCCATCTCCATCAAGCTGTCGGCGCTGCATCCACGCTATGACGTGGCCAACCGCGAGCGGGTGCTCGGCGAGATGTGCGAGCGGCTGGTGGGACTGGTGCGTCTGGCCCGCGACAAAGACGTGGCCATCAGTATCGACGCCGAAGAGATGGACCGCCTCGAGCTCTCCCTGGACTTGTTCGAGCAGCTCTATCGCTCCGACGCCAACCGTGGCTGGGGCAAGCTCGGCATGGTGGTGCAGGCCTATTCCAAGCGCGCCTTGCCGGTACTCTGCTGGCTCACCGCGCTGGCCCGCGAGCAGGGAGATATCATTCCGGTGCGGCTGGTGAAGGGGGCCTACTGGGACAGCGAGCTGAAATATGCCCAGCAGGCCGGTCTGCCCGGCTACCCGCTGTTTACCCGCAAGGCGGGCACCGACATCTCCTACCTCGCCTGCGCCCGCTACCTGCTGAGCGAGCCGACCCGCGGCTTCATCTCGCCCCAGTTCGCCACCCACAACGCCAACACCGTGGTCAGCATTCTGGAGATGGCCGGCGATCGCCAGTTCGAATTCCAGCGCCTGCACGGCATGGGGGAGGAGCTGCACAACGCGGTGCTGAACGAGCATCCCGGCCTGCACTGCCGCATCTATGCGCCGGTGGGGGCTCACAAGGATCTTCTGCCCTATCTGGTGCGCCGCCTGCTGGAGAACGGGGCCAACACCTCCTTCGTCCACAAGCTGGTGGACCCCAACACCCCGGTCGACTCCCTGGCCGAGCACCCGCTGCGCACCCTCAAGCGCTACTCCAGCCTGGCCAACGATCGCATTCCGCAGCCGGTGAACCTGTTCAGCGACCGCAAGAACTCCAGCGGCGTCAACATGAACATCGTCTCCATCCAGCGCCCCTTCTTCGCCAAGTTGAAGGAGCTGGAGAACAAGCAGTGGCTGGCGGGCCCCATCGTCGATGGCGAGACCCTCAAGCGCAACGAGGCCCGCGTGGTGCTGAGCCCGCAGGATGTGAGCCTCACCGTCGGCAAGATCCACTGGGCCGACGAGCAGGCGGTGGAGCAGGCGCTGGCCTCGGCCCATGCGGCCTTCCCGCGCTGGCGCGAGACCCCGGTGAGCGAGCGTGCCGCCGCCCTTGAGAAACTGGCGGATCTGCTGGAAGCGAACCGCGAGCAGTTCATCTCCCTCTGTACCCGCGAGGCGGGCAAGCTGCTGCAGGATGGCATCGACGAGGTGCGCGAGGCGGTGGACTTCTGCCGCTACTACGCGGTGCAGGCCCGTGGCCTGATGGGGCAGGCCACCCTGTTGCCGGGCTACACCGGCGAGATGAACGAGCTGTTCCTGCAGGGGCGCGGCGTGTTCGTCTGCATCAGCCCGTGGAACTTCCCGCTGGCGATTTTCCTGGGCCAGGTCGCCGCGGCGCTGGCCACCGGCAATACCGTCATCGCCAAGCCGGCCGAGCAGACCGGTATCATCGCCCACCTGGCGGTGACCCTGGCCCATCAGGCCGGCATTCCGGGCGACGTGCTGCAACTGCTGCCGGGTGACGGCGCCACCGTGGGTGCCAAGCTGACGGCGGATGCCCGCATCGGCGGCGTCTGCTTCACCGGCTCTACCGAGACCGCCAAGCTCATCAACATGACCCTGGCCCAGCGCGATGGCGCCATCCTGCCGCTCATCGCCGAGACCGGCGGCCAGAACGCCATGATCGTCGACTCCACCGCCCTGCCGGAGCAGGTGGTGCGCGACGTGGTGAGCGCCGCCTTCCAGAGCGCCGGCCAGCGCTGCTCCGCCCTGCGGGTGCTCTACCTGCAAGAAGAGATCGCGCCGCGGGTGCTGGAGATCCTCACCGGTGCCTTGCAGGAGCTCAAAGTGGGCAACCCGGCCGAGCACAACACCGACGTCGGCCCGGTCATCGACGCCGAGGCCAAGGCGGGGCTGGATGCGCACCTGGTGCACATGATCCCGCGTGCCCGCCTGATCGCCCAGGCGCCGATGCCGGCCGTGACCCTGGGGGGGCACTTCGTGCAGCCGACCGCGCTGGAGATCGGCTCCATCCGCGAGCTGACCCGCGAGCAGTTCGGCCCCATCCTGCACGTGGTGCGCTACGCCGCCCGGGATCTGGACAAGGTGATCGCGGATATCAACGGTACCGGCTACGGCCTGACGCTGGGGATCCACAGCCGCAACGAATCCCATGCCGAGGAGCTGGCGAGCCGCATCAACGTGGGCAACGTCTACATCAACCGCAACCAGATCGGCGCCATGGTCGGGGTACAGCCGTTCGGCGGGCAGGGGCTCTCCGGCACCGGTCCCAAGGCGGGCGGCCCTCACTATCTGAGCCGTTTCATTACCGAGAAGACCCGCACCATCAACACCACGGCGGTGGGCGGCAACGCCTCACTGCTGGCGATGGGCGATGCCTGATCGACCGTGACCGACATCAGGCCGCCTGCGGGCGGCCTTTTTCATGGGCATTCTCATGGGTATTGAAAAGCCGCCATCTTGGGGTCGCCACCCGGCTTGCCGCGTCTTAAGATGGTGGCCGGTTGTCGCTTTCATCCGTCACCGCCGCCCAGTCCCGGGCGCGCATCCCGACCGACGTCACAACAAAGAGTGCTGCATCTATGCCATTAACCGAACAGGCCCGCTGGTTCGTGCTGGGGGGCGATCACCTCGTCCTGCTGGATGACCAGGGGCGCATTCCACAAGGCCCCCGCGCCTGTCTGCCCAGCCACTTGCAGCATGCTGCCTTTGAGCGCTTTGACGAGTGGGACGGGCTGCCCTGCCTGCTGCTGGATCTGGGGGAAGAGGCAGATCTCGAGGCCCTTACCCCCCTGCGCCAGCTGATGGTGGCCGGGGATGAAGAGGGCTTTCGCCTGGCCGGCCGCGCCTGGCAGCTCGCCACCTTTCGCCGTACCCACCGCTTCTGCGGCGAGTGCGGCGCCCCCATGAGCTCGAAGGCGGGGGAGTGGGCGCAAGGGTGCCGCCATGGCCACGTCGTCTATCCGCGCATCTCCCCCTGCATCATCGTGGCGGTGCGCAAGGGGCCCGCCATCTTGCTGGCGGCCCACCGCCGTCACTATCAGGCCGAGGATCCCATGTATACCGTGCTGGCGGGTTTTGTGGAGGCGGGGGAGAACCTCGAGCAGTGCGTGGCGCGGGAGGTGTTCGAGGAGAGCGGCATCCGGGTGAGCAACGTGCGTTACGTGGCGAGCCAGCCCTGGCCATTCCCCCACAGCCTGATGATGGGCTTCACCGCCGATTATGAGAGCGGCGAGATCCGGGTGCAGGACGAGGAGCTGGTGGCGGCGGATTTCTTCGAGGCTAGTGTGCTGCCAAGGCTGCCGCCCCACGGCACCATAGCGCGGCGGCTTATCGAGCAGTGTCTCGCCGACGTGGGCTGACGGCCCCCGGCCCTGCAGGAAAAGCGGGGCGCTTGTTTGCGCCCCTTCACATCTTTGCACTCCAACGGCAGTGGCTGGCGTTTGAGCCGCCCCCCGCCGCGCACAAAGTGGTATCATATCCGCCATTTTATGCTGGATATGAACTCAGGAACTGGGATGAAAGAGCTGAAGAACGATCGTTACCTGCGTGCCCTGCTGCGCCAGGAAGTGGACATGACCCCGGTATGGATGATGCGCCAGGCTGGCCGCTATCTGCCGGAATACAAGGCCACCCGCGCCCAGGCGGGGGATTTCATGTCCCTGTGCCGCAACGCCGAGCTGGCTTGTGAGGTCACCCTGCAGCCGCTGCGCCGCTATCCGCTCGATGCCGCCATCCTCTTCTCCGACATCCTCACCGTGCCCGATGCCATGGGGCTCGGTCTCTACTTCGAACAGGGTGAAGGCCCGCGCTTCGAGCGTCCGATCACCTCCATGGCCGACGTGCAGGCGCTGCCGGTGCCGGATCCGGAAGACGAACTCGGCTACGTGATGAACGCGGTGCGTACCATCCGCCGCGAGCTGAAAGGCGAAGTGCCGCTCATCGGATTCTCCGGCAGCCCCTGGACCCTGGCCACCTACATGGTGGAGGGGGGCAGCTCCAAGGCGTTCACCAAGATCAAGCAGATGATGTACGCAGAGCCGCAGACTCTGCACCTGCTGCTCGACAAGCTGGCCGACAGCGTGATTGCCTATCTCAACGCCCAGATCAAGGCGGGTGCCCAGGCAGTCATGGTGTTTGACACCTGGGGCGGCGTGCTCACCCCACGCGATTACCGCGACTTCTCCCTGCAGTACATGCACAAGATCGTCGATGGCCTGATCCGCGAGCACGACGGTCGCCGCGTGCCGGTCACCCTGTTCACCAAGAACGGTGGCCAGTGGTTGGAGCAGATCGCCGCCACCGGTTGCGATGCGCTGGGTCTGGACTGGACCACCGACATCGCGGACGCCAAGCGCCGGGTCGGCGACAAGGTGGCGCTGCAGGGCAACATGGATCCCTCCATGCTCTACGCCAGCCCGGCCCGCATTCGTGAAGAGGTCGCCTCCATCCTGGCCGGTTTCGGTCACGGCAACGGCCACGTCTTCAACCTGGGTCACGGCATCCATCAGGATGTGAACCCGGAGCATGCCGGCGTGTTCGTCAACGCGGTCCACGAGCTGTCAGCCCAGTACCACGGCCGCTGAGCGCCGTCGACAACACAAGGAACAACGGGGCCTGCGGGCCCCGTTTTGCTGTCTGCGGCGGGGGCTGCATCCTGACCGCCGCTCGGGTTACACTGCAACCCGGTAGAGGGCGGTCGACTTCAGGCGGGCACGGCAGCGTGCACCCCGGAGCTGGCGCCCTGCGGTCATGGCTGGAGGCAGGATGAGCAACAGGTTGTTGGATTGGGGTATCGACCTTGGCGGTACCAAGTGCGAGTGCGTGGTGCTGGAAGGGGACGAGGTGCTGCTGCGCCATCGCATTCCCACCGAGCGTGCCGGCGGTTATGACCACATGATCGGCCAGATCGCCAAACTGGTAGCAGAGTGTGCCGACAAGATCGGTCAGCGGCCGACCCTCATTGGCATGGGGACGCCGGGGGCGCGGGATCCGCAAACCGGCCTGATGAAGAACTGCAACACCACCGAGCTCAACGGCAAGCCGTTCAAGGAGGATCTGGAGCGCCGGCTCGGCGTGCCCGTGCTGATCGCCAACGACGCCAACTGCTTCGCGCTGGCGGAAACCCATCTGGGGGCGGTGCGCCAGCACCACCCCTCTGCACGCGTGGTGTTCGGCATCATCATGGGCACCGGGGTTGGCTCCGGCATCGTCATCAACGGCCGCATCCTCAACGGCCACCACGGCATCGCCGGCGAGTGGGGCCACAACGTGCTTTCACCCGACGGCCCCGAGTGCTACTGCGGCAAGCGCGGCTGCGTCGAGACCTTCATCAGCGGCCCGGCGCTGGAGGCCTGGTACGAGGCCAAGGCCAAGCGCCGCCTCCCGCTGGCCAAGATCGCGGTGGCGACGGCTCACGATCACGTGGCCAAGCTCACCATCGACCGGTTGCATCTGCTGTTTGGCCAGGCGCTGGCCAACGTGGTCAACATCCTGGATCCGGATGTGATCGTCATCGGCGGCGGGGTGGGCAACGTGCAGAGTCTGTACCGCGCGGGACGGGAGACTATTTTGCCCTTCCTCTTTAATCCCCGCTTCGCCACCCCCATTATTGCTCCAGCCTTGGGGGACAGCGCCGGGGTATTCGGGGCGGCATTGTTGGCCCGCGGTGAATTTCAGGATGCCCTGCTGTCGTGAGTCAGCCATCCGCTTGTCCCTTTGTCCATGCTGAGGACCCGGAATTTTCATGATCAAGATTGCCATCAACGGGTACGGGCGGATCGGCCGCAACGTGCTGCGGGCCCTCTACGAGAGCGGCCGCGACAAGAACATCAAGATAGTGGCCATCAACGAGCTGGCCGCCCCCGAAGCCATGGTGCACCTGACCCGCTTCGACACCAGCCACGGTCGCTTCCACCATCCGGTGCAGCTGGCCGGCAACAGCATGCTGGTGGGGGAGGATCTCATCTCCCTGTTTGCCGAGCGGGATCCGTCGCGCTTGCCGTGGCGGGCGCTGGGGGTGGACGTGGTGCTGGATTGCACCGGGGTGTTCGGCTCGCGGGCCGATGCCGAGCTGCATCTGGCGGCGGGGGCGGGCAAGGTGTTGTTCTCCCATCCGGCCGAGGCGGACGTGGACGCCACCATCGTCTACGGGGTCAACCATCAGGTGCTGACCGGGCGCGAGCGGATCGTCTCGAACGCCTCCTGCACCACCAACTGCGTGGTCCCCGTCATCGAAACATTGCATCGAGAATTCGAGATAAATTGTGGTACTATTACGACAATTCATTCGGCCATGCATGATCAGCAAGTCATCGATGCCTACCACAGCGACTTGCGCCGAACCCGCGCCGCCAGCCAGTCCATCATCCCGGTGGATACCAAGCTGGCCAAGGGGTTGGAGCGGATCCTCCCCCACTTCGCCGGCAAGTTCGAGGCGATCGCGGTACGGGTACCGACCATCAATGTAACGGCAATGGATCTCAGTATTACTGTTCGTAAAAAAGTGACGGTTACTGACGTAAATCAAGCCCTGCAACGGGCATCCAGAGGTACATTAAGCGGTATTCTGGATTACACGGAAGAGCCACTGGTCTCCGTAGACTTTAATCATGATGCTCACTCCTGCATCATTGATGGTACCCAGACCCGGGTCAGCGATGCCAACCTCGTCAAGATGTTGATGTGGTGTGATAACGAATGGGGCTTCGCCAACCGCATGCTGGATACCACCCGGGCCATGATGGCCGCAGGCTGAGAGCCTGCACCGGGCGCAAGGTTACTGTTTTTAACATTACCTGAAAATATAGAGGACTGAATATGTCTGTTATCAAGATGACTGACCTGGATCTGGCGGGCAAACGCGTTCTGATCCGTGCTGACCTGAACGTGCCGGTAAAAGACGGCAAGGTCACCTCCGATGCACGTATCGTGGCGACTCTGCCGACCATCAAGCTGGCTCTGGAAAAGGGCGCCAAGCTGATGATCACCTCCCACCTGGGTCGTCCGACCGAGGGTGAATACAACGAAGAATTCTCCCTGGCTCCGGTTGTCAACTATCTGAAAGACGCACTGTCCTGCCCGGTTCGTCTGGCCAAAGACTACCTGGATGGCGTAGAAGTCGCCGCCGGTGAGCTGGTTGTGCTGGAAAACTGCCGCTTCAACAAAGGCGAGAAGAAGAACACCGAAGAGCTGGCCAAAAAATACGCCGCCCTGTGTGACGTCTTTGTAATGGATGCGTTCGGTACTGCTCACCGTGCCGAAGGTTCCACCTACGGTGTGGCACAGTTCGCACCGGTTGCCTGTGCCGGCCCGCTGCTGGCTGGTGAACTGGAAGCCCTGGGCAAAGCCATGCTGAAGCCCGAGCGCCCGATGGTTGCCATCGTTGGCGGCTCCAAGGTCTCCACCAAGCTGACCGTACTGGAATCCCTCTCCAAGATCGCTGACCAGCTGGTGGTTGGTGGTGGCATCGCCAACACCTTCATCGCTGCTGCCGGTCACAACGTCGGCAAGTCCCTGTGCGAGCACGACCTGATCGACACCGCCAAGAAACTGGCTGCCGAAACCAATATCCCGGTCACCACCGACGTGGTTGTGGGTGCCGAGTTCTCCGAGTCCACCCCGGCCACCATCAAGTCCGTTGCTGACGTGACCGACGGCGACATGATCTTCGACATCGGCCCTGACTCTGCCAAGGCCCTGGCCGACATCATCATGAATGCCAAGACCATCCTGTGGAACGGCCCGGTCGGCGTGTTCGAGTTCGACCAGTTCGCCAAGGGTACCGAAGTGATCGCTCGTGCCATCGCTGAATCCCCGGCCTTCTCCATCGCTGGCGGTGGTGACACCCTGGCCGCCATCGACAAGTTCGGCATCGCCGACAAGGTCTCCTACATCTCCACCGGCGGCGGCGCCTTCCTGGAGTTCGTGGAAGGCAAGGTACTGCCGGCTGTTGCGATTCTGGAACAGCGCGCCAAAGCCTAATTGACCCGAGACGGGGGGCAAAAGCCTCCCGTTTCGTTTATCATGTGGCCGCTGTGCCGGTTCATGATGAACCCCCCATTTTTTATTAACGGCATACGAGACAGGACGATTAAACATGTCTAAGAAAATTTTCGACTTCGTAAAACCGGGCGTGATCACTGGTGATGACGTTCAGAAAGTGTTCGCCATCGCGAAAGAGAACGGCTTCGCTCTGCCGGCAGTCAACTGCGTCGGTACCGACTCCGTGAACGCCGTGCTGGAAGCTGCCGCCAAGGTGAAAGCGCCGGTTATCGTTCAGTTCTCCAACGGTGGTGCTGCATTCACCGCTGGTAAGGGTCTGAAGCTGGAAGGTCAGCAGGCTGCAATCATCGGTGCCATCTCCGGTGCCAAGCACGTGCACGCCGTTGCCGAAGCTTACGGTGTACCGGTCATCCTGCACACCGACCACGCTGCCAAGAAGCTGCTGCCGTGGATCGACGGTCTGCTGGAAGCGGGCGAGAAGCACTTCGCTGAAACCGGCAAGCCGCTGTTCTCCTCCCACATGCTGGATCTGTCCGAAGAGTCTCTGGAAGAGAACATCGACATCTGCTGCGAGTACCTGACCCGCATGGCCAAGATGAACATGACTCTGGAACTGGAACTGGGTTGCACCGGCGGCGAAGAAGACGGCGTCGACAACAGCCACATGGATCAGTCCGCTCTGTACACCCAGCCGGAAGACGTGGCCTACGCCTACGAGCGTCTGTCCAAGATCAGCCCGCGCTTCACCATCGCTGCCTCCTTCGGCAACGTGCACGGTGTCTACAAGCCGGGTAACGTCAAGCTGACCCCGTCCATCCTGGACGCTTCCCAGAAGTACGTGTCCGAGAAGTTCGGCATCCCTGCCAAGTCTCTGGACTTCGTATTCCACGGTGGCTCAGGTTCCACTCTGGAAGAGATCCGCGAGTCCATCTCCTACGGCGTAGTGAAGATGAACATCGACACCGACACCCAGTGGGCGACCTGGGAAGGCATCCTGGACTTCTACAAGACCAACGAAGCCTACCTGCAAGGTCAGCTGGGCAACCCGGAAGGTGCCGACAAGCCGAACAAGAAGTTCTACGATCCGCGCGTATGGCTGCGTGCCGGTCAGACTTCCATGATCAAGCGTCTGGAACAGGCTTTCTCCGACCTGAACGCCATCAACGTACTGTAATTAGTACAGCACCTTGATTGCATGAAAAGGCGCCCTGCGGGGCGCCTTTTGCATGAGTGCGGATCGCGATGGGCGGTCGGCTCGTGACAAGGCGTCCTTTGGGACGCCTTTTGCATTTCTGTGATCCCGGCGGGCTGGATTGGCGACGGGGGCCTGCGTATTATCGATGGCAGGCCGTTTATTTTAGTAAACGCAACGGGACCAGGGCAGGATGCTGAACATGCAGGGAAAGCACAACACACATCAGGAACACGTGGCCTCCTATTACGCGGCCACCCGCAATGACAATCAGCAGTGGCCAGAGCTCAGCGGGGAGTGCAATGCCGAGGTCTGCATCATAGGCGGCGGCTTCACCGGTCTCAATACCGCCATCAATCTGGCCGAGGCTGGCTACAAGGTGGTGCTGCTGGAAGCCAACCGTATCGGCTGGGGCGCCTCCGGGCGCAACGGCGGTCAGCTCATTCGTGGTATCGGTCACGACACCAGCCAGTTCGCCCGCTGGATTGGTGAAGAGGGTGTGCGCGAGCTGGATTTGATGGGGCTGGCGGCGGTCGAGCTGGTGCGCGAGCGAGTCGAGCGCTTCAACATCGACTGCGACCTGCGCTGGGGCTACTGCGATCTGGCCACCCGCCAGCGCCATCTGGCCGGGTTTGCAGAGGAGGCGGCGCACCTGGCGAGCCTCGGCTACCGGCACGAGCTGAAACTGGTGGCGCGCGAAGATATGCATAGTGTGGTGGGATCGGATCGCTACATCGGCGGCATGATCGACATGGGCTCCGGCCACCTGCACCCTCTCAACCTGGCGCTGGGTGAGGCGCGCGCGGCGGCCAGCCTGGGAGTGGTCCTGTTTGAGCAATCCAGAGTGGTGCACATCGACTATGGCGAGCGGCTACAGGTCACCACGGCCCATGGCCGGGTCAGCGCCGACTACCTGGTGATCGGCTGCAACGCCTATCTCAATGACCTCAACCCCGAGCTGGGGGGCAAGGTGCTGCCGGCGGGCTCCTACATCCTCGCCACCGAGGTGCTGGAGAAACGGCTGCGCCAGCGGTTGCTGCCGCAAAACATGGCGGTGTGCGATCAAAACGTGGCGCTCGACTACTACCGTCTCTCCGCCGACGGCCGCCTGCTGTTTGGCGGGGCCTGCAACTACTCGGGACGGGATCCTCGCGACATCAAGGCCTTCATGCTGCCCAAGCTGCTGCGGGTGTTTCCCGAGCTGGCGGAGACCGCCATCGAGTTCCAGTGGGGCGGCATGATAGGCATAGGGGCCAACCGGCTGCCCCAGATCGGCCGCCTGGCGGATCATCCCAACGTCTTCTATGCCCAGGCCTATTCCGGCCACGGTCTCAACGCTACCCATATGGCGGGCAAGCTGGTGGCGGAGGCGATCAGGGGGGAGCGCCGGGGGCTGGATCTGTTTGGCCGCGTGCCCCACATGACCTTCCCCGGCGGCCCGGCGCTGCGTTCGCCCTTGCTGGCGCTCGGCATGCTCTGGTATCGCTTCAAGGATCTGTTCTAAGCGAGTCAGGGCTTGCCACGGCTCGGCAAGCGGTTGCCGCCCCGTTTGCCGGCCAGCCGGATTTATCCTGCCGTTGCCTCGCTTTATAGTCGGAGTTGTCAAAAATCCATCATGCGCCAATTTCTTGTGCTGATCAGAGGAACACACCGGATTGGCGCGGGGTTTGCCATCTGTGAACGGGGTTTGAGCCGCTGAGGATCAGCGGCGGCCCCGCTCAGGAGATCAGGACAATGACAACAAACGTAACGGCCGCGGGAAGCGTCGGCTCGCTGGCGCAACTGCTGGCAACGCGCAGCGGCGAACGGCAGGAGAGACCAGAGATGCCGCCTCCGCCGCCCCCGGGTGCGAGCAACAAGATGGAGCAGGATCTCAAGTCGGTGCTGGCCGAGCTGGGCCTGTCGGGCAAGAGCGAGGAAGAGAGCGGTGAGAGTACCGAGAGTACCGCCGCCAGCGGTGGTTCACTCGATTCCTTCATGGCGAGCCTGATGGATGCCCTGCACGCTCAGCAGGAGGGGAGCAAGGCCATCGCCACTGGCAGCAGTGACAATCCCATGAAGCTGGATCTGCAGAGCCTGCTGGGTCAGCTGGATGGGGAAGGGGAGCCTGGCAGCGAGGTGAGCGCCCTGCAGAGTCAATTCTCCAGCCTGCTGGAGAGCAGCGGCAACAGCGGTAGCGGGGTGACTCTGAAGGATCTGTTGTCGGCCTTTGCCAGCAAGATCCCGAGTGACGCGCCCGACCGGAAGGGTTATATGGTGGATACCCAGGCCTGAGTCGGCCCGGGTTGCCTGGCCGGGGCCGCGTCAGTGAGCGGGCTCGGCCAGACGTCAGCCCTGCTCGGTCTTCATCATCCACACCTCGGCTTGCTGCGGCAGCACCTGGCCCGCCTCGAACTCGCCGTACTTGCGCTCCAGTTCCATCAGTCCCATCTCCTGCTGGAAGGGGCCGACCCTGTCGTAGACCAGATCCTCGTCCTGCAGTACCTGCAACTGCTCCAGTCCCCGCTTGAAGTGGAGCTGGTAGCTCACCTTGACCAGATAGACCCCCTCCATGCGCTCTTCCTTGTCCAGGATGGTGAAGTCGCTGATCTCGAACAGATTGGCGTCGGTGTCGGCCTGCAGTTTGGCGGTGACCTGGGTCCGGATTGCCTCTTCACCTGGACCTGCGTAACAGCCATAGAGCCAGAGGGCAAGCAGGGGGATGAACCACTTTTTCATCAAAACTCCGGACGAACGAGACGGGAAAGGGCAAATTTTGCCATGCTGCCGACCATATACAAGGGATTGCCAGAAAAATCAGTCAGTAAGGTTCGAGAGGGAGGGCGCGTGCCCGGAAGGGGCGGGGTCGATGGCGCGCTCCAGCACGATAGCCTCGGCCCGGTAGCCGGCCAGCTCGCGGCGATAGCACTCGGTGAACCCTCGGCGCTGCCAGAAGGACAAGGCGACCTCATTGCTGGCAATGACCGACAGGCGCAGCCGGGTTGCGCCCCAGGCGCGAGCCAGCGCGCAGGCGTGCAGATAGAGCGCCTGACCGCGGCCGGCCCCCTGCCAGGGCTCGCCCACCAGCAGCAGCCCCAGATAGGCGGTGGTGGGCTCGGGGTAGCCGCGCAGCAGATCGAGCACGGCGGTGAGCTCCCCCGCCTCCCAGCGCCCGATCACCTGTTTGGCAGAGAAGGGCAGCGTCGGCGGACAGGCCGTGAGCGCCTCCTCTGCCGCCTGGGCGCAGAGCGGCGCGTGACTTATCGCCGCCTGATAGGCCGGAGCCAGCTCGAACAGCCGCTGCAGGGCGGGCGCATCGCTTGCCTGCAGCTGACGCAGCTCAGTTGGCATCGCCAATCCTGTCCAGCTGACCGAGGAACTCGGCGGGCCCCATAAAGCCGGTCACCCGCTGGCCGCTCACTTCATTGCCGGCGCGGTCGAAGAAGATCAGGGTCGGCAGGCCCAGCACGTTGAGGCCGTTGAGCAGTTCCACATCGGCATCGTCGTTGGCGGTGACGTCCGCCTGCAGCAGTACCATCTGGCCGAAGCGCTCGCGCACGGCGGGGTCGCTGAAGGTCTTGTGTTCGAACTCCTTGCAGGCCACGCACCAGTCGGCATAGAGATCGAGCAGCACCGGCTTGCCGCGGGCGGCGGCCAGCTGGGTCTTGAGATCGTCCAGGGTCTTGATGCGGATGAAGGCCGGCGTCTCGGCCTGGGCGGCGACGCTGGCGCCCGGGGAGGGCAGCAGCAGATCTTTGCCCACCACCACGGCACTGATCATCGCCAGCAGCAGCACGAAACCGCGCAGGCTGCGCCCCACCGAATGTTGCTGGTGCTGGTTGTGATGGTAGAGGTAGCCGCACAGCAGCAGCCCCCAGCCGAGCCAGGCCAGGGTGGCGACCTGATCGCTCCACAGCCTGGAGAGCAGCAGGATGGGCACCGCCAGCAGCGCAAACCCGAACAGCTGCTTGATCACGTCCATCCAGGCGCCCGCCTTGGGCAGCAGTTTGCCGCCCGAGGTGCCGAGCAGCAGCAGCGGCAGCCCCATCCCCAGCGACAGGGCGTAGAGGGCCGCGCCGCCGAGCCAGAGATCGCCGCTCTGGGCCACGTAGATGAGGGCGCCGGAGAGGGGGGCCGTGGTGCAGGGGGAGCAGACCAGGCCGGAGATCATCCCCATGATGCCGACCCCGAGCACGGAGCCGCCCTGCTGGCGGTTGGAGAGACCGGAGAGTCGGGTCTGCAGGCTGCTCGGCAGCTGCAGGGTATAGAGCCCGAACATGGAGAGGGCCAGCAGCACGAACATCACCGAGAGCCCGATCAGCACATAGGGGTGCTGCAGCGCGGCCTGGAATTTCAAGCCTGCCGACGCCACCACCAGCCCGAGCAGAGTGTAGGTGACCGCCATCCCCTGCACGTAGACGAAGGAGAGCAGGAAGGCGCGGCGGGTGGAGAGGCGATGGCCGGCCCCGGCGATGATCCCGGTCAGGATGGGATACATGGGGAAGACGCAGGGGGTGAAGGCGAGGCCGAGCCCCAGTGCGAAGAAGGCGGCGACGCTGAGCCAGAAACCCTGGTTGCCGAGGGCGGCCGCCAGCTGATCCTGCTGGCTGCTGGCCGGGGCCGGCGTGGGCGCATCGACCTGGTCATGCGGTGGTTCGGCGACGAGGGGCTCGACGGCGATCCGCTTGTCGGTCGGGGGATAGCAGAGGCCGTCGGTGCAGCCCTGATAGCTGATCTTGAGGCTGGCCTGCTGGCCCGCCTCGGTCAGGGTGACGGGGATCTGCACCTCCCGGTAATAGACCTGGGTCTTGCCGAAGAAGTCGTCTTCATGATCGGTGCCGGCGGGCAGCACCGGCTCCTCGAAGGTGAGGTTCTCGCCCTGGAAGCTGAAGCGGTGGCGGTAGAGGTAGTAGTCGTCGGCGATGCGCAGGCGCAGCAGCAGCCGGTTGCCCTGCTGTTCGCTCTCGAGGACGAACGCCTCGTCCACTTTCAGAAATTTGGGCTGGGCGCTGGCCTCTATGCCGAGGGCACTCAGCAGATCCGTGCTGCTGGCCCGGGCCGGCAGTGAGTCGAGCCCGGCCAGCAGGGCGCAGAGCAACAGCAGGGGAGATAGCAGGCGAAACGGCGTCATGAAGTTTCCTGTTTTATCCAGTCGAGATAGGGCTGGTGGCCCTGGCTTGTCGGCAGTGCCAGGATCTCCGGCACCTCATAGGGGTGATGAGCAAGAATGCACTGGCGCAGCGGCTCGAACAGGGCCGCTTGCGACTTGATGATGAGCTGGATCTCTGTGGCCCGCTCGATCTGGTTCTGCCAGCGATAGACGGAGGTGAGGCCGGGCAGCTGGTTGATGCAGGCCGCCAGCCGCCGGTCGAGCAGTTGTTCGCATATGAGGTCGGCACTGGCCTCATCCGGGCAGGTGCAAAGCACCAGAATGGCGTCAGTCATGGTGAAATTTCTCGTCCGTACCGGGCGGCCAGGCGCCCGCAAACCAGTGGCTACTATACCTAGCGACGGGTCAAATAGCATCTGGCGCACTTTGCGGCTGCGACATGAAAATAAGTGGGGGGCATGAGATAGACGCTGTCAGAGCGACAAGGCAGAATGAGCGGGCTTGTTCCCATTCGACGTAAGGAAATGTATGACCCAACAGAATGAGCAGCAGAGAAACCGCATGTTGAGCCTGTTGCGCGAAGGTGAGCGCCGTATGTTGGTGCAACTGGCCGGTCTGCTGCGTACCAGTGCCGATGAAATCAATGCCGAGCTGGAAAAAGAGGAGTTGCTGGAGACCCTGGAGCAACCGGTCACGGTGGAGTATCTCAACGGCGTGGTGCAACACCATCTGTTCGAGCGCCTGCACAAGGGTGACATGGTGGCGGCCCAGCGTCTGCTGACCCAGTACCAGAGCGACCTTGAGGCCATGCTGACCCAGGAGGCCGAGGCAGAGGCCCAGACCGAAGAGCTGAAGGCACAAGCCTGAAGGCTGCGGCAGGCCCGCCGGGCTTGTCCTCCCCCAGCACCATCATGCCTCTTGCATGATGGTGCCTCGTTTTTCCCACCGTTTTTTGCCGTCGTTCAACCCAGTGCGTTCTGCTGCCACTGACCCGGGATTGGGTACACCTTGTCGTAGCTCCAGTTGTAGACGAAGGCGTAGACCAGATAGAAGGTCACGAAGCCGATATTGAGCGCCAGCGCCGCCAGCAGGGCGAGATCCAGCCACCAGGCGATGACCGGCAGGGTGAGCGCCATGAAGCCCCCTTCAAAGCCGAACGCATGGACCACGCGCTGCCACAAGGTCTTGTGCGGGTGCCCCTGGTACTTGAGCAGCAGCTTGTCGAAGCCGATGTTGTAGACATAGTTCCAGACGGTGGCCAGTACCGAGAACAGGACGGCCAGCGGCCCCATGTGGCTGAGCTCGATGCCTGTGATCCAGCTGGCCAGGGGGGCTGCGATGAGCAGACCTATCACTTCAAAGCCGATAGCGTGGCGGATACGGTCATTGCGGGTACGCATAAATTCCTCTCTTTAAACAGCTATGTTGACTGACTGGTTGGCAATCTATCCCTATTTTTTGATAGTTTCACGTTAGTATCCATCGCTAAAATAGATGGATGACCGCATTTTCAGGAGCAGGACGATGAACCCATCGCTGGAACAACTCAGGGTATTGCTGGCCGCCGCGCAGGCAGGCTCCTTCTCGGCGGCCGCGCGCCAGCTGGGCAAGGCGCAGTCGGTAGT
The DNA here is from genome assembly GCF_027707805.1 of Aeromonas sp. QDB20. Lineage (NCBI taxonomy): Bacteria > Pseudomonadati > Pseudomonadota > Gammaproteobacteria > Aeromonadales > Aeromonadaceae > Aeromonas > Aeromonas sp. QDB20. Next base: position 41,102 of record NZ_JAPCJC010000017.1, read on the forward strand.
CAGCACCGCCATCGCCAATCTGGAGATAGATCTGGGGCTGGAGCTGTTCGATCGCAGCGGGCGCTATCCGGTGCTGACCGAGGCGGGCGTGCGCATCAGCCAGGAGGCCGGCATCTTGCTGGCCCAGAGCGCCCGCTTGCAGGCCATCGCCGGCGAGCTGGCCAGCGGCGTCGAGTCGCGCCTGACCCTGGCCATCGATGATGACTCCCACCTGCCCTGGCTCGGCGCCGTGCTGGAGGAGTTCGCCACCCACTACCCGACGGTTGAGCTGGAGCTGCTGTTTCCGCTGATGGAGGATCTCACCGAGATGCTGATTAGCGGCCGCGCCCAGCTCGGCATCAGTTATCAGAAGGAGAACCCGCAGCAGGAGATCGTGGCCCGCTCGCTGGGAGGCGTCGCCATGCCGCTGGTGGTCTCCCCCGAACATCCGCTGGCCCACAAGGCGCCGCTGCGGGAGAGCGATCTGCAGGGGGCTCGCCAGCTGCTGGTGACAGGGCGACGGGAAGGGACTGAGCGCCATCGCTTTCGCCTGTCGGCGCAAGTGTGGTGGGTGGAGGGGGATCTCGGGATCCTGGAGCTGGTGAAACTGGGGCTGGGGTGGGCGGCGGTGCCCGATTTTCTGCTGCACCGGCCGCTGGCTCGGGGCGAGGTGGTGGTGCTCAAGCCGGACTTCATCACCCAGCCGGAGCTGGCGCTGGAGCTGCAGTGGCATCGCGCCCGCCCGCTCGGGCAGGCGGGGCGCTGGCTGAAGGAGGCTCTGCTGGCGCGGGTGCGCTAGCAGGGTGCTTTGCTTCGCTTACTCGGTCAGCTGATAGGGGAGGGGCTGCAGGGTCAGGCTTGAGCCCTCTTCCTGCTTGAGCCGGAAGCGGGCGTCGGCCTCGGTGTCCTTGGGCAGCACGGCGGTGAGCCACAGCTCGCCATCCTGCTGCCAGGCGTTGAGCACCATGCCGCTGCGGCGCCAGTTGTCACCGAGCTGGATCTCCAGGGTGTCGCCGCTGGTAACCGGGGTAGTGGCGGTGCCGCTCAGCACGAACAGGGCGCGGTTGTTGGCGCCGCGATACTTGGCGCGGGCCACCGTCTCCTGCCCCATGTAGCAGCCCTTGGTGAAACTGATGCCATCCAGCGCCTGCAGGTTGAGCATCTGGGGAATGTACTCACCCTGATGAACCGCCTCCAGATGGGGGATGCCGGCCTTGATCTCCAGTCCCCACCAGAGCGACTCGGGGCCGCTGGGCAGGGCCAGCGCCAGCGGCTGTTCGCTGACCAGCAGCCAGCGATCGGCTTCGATCCGCACCGCCATGCCACCCTCGATGAGGCCGCTCTGCTGCAGGTCGTATTGCCCCGCGATCCAGCCATCGGCTCCCTGACCGGCCACGCCGACCGCCTGGCCGTGATTCTCGCTGATCTCGACCTTGGCAAAGATCGCGAACTTCTTGAGCTCGGGTAGCTGGCGGGCCAGCACCGACGGCTTGGTCAGCATCAGCAGGCGATCGCTCAGGCAGAGCAGGCGAAAATCGCTCCACAGCTTGCCCTTGGGATCGCAGTGGCCGCCCAGGGTGTGCTGGCCTGGCTGCAGGGCGTTGACGTCACAGGTGACCTGACCCTGCAGGTATTTGGCGCGATCCGGGCCGCTCAGGCTGGTGATGGCCAGATCGGTCAGAGGGAACAGGGTTGGCTCGGCAGGAAGGATTGGCAGGCTCACGATGGCATTCCAGAGACAGAAAGTATGTGACCTGCATGGTAAAGACGTAAGGAATGTTTGTCAGCCGGAAAATCCAGCTGGTACCATCGCCGGGTCTTTGTAAGGAGAGTTCCATGTTGAGCCCAATTGAAAAATCCCGCCTGAAGTGGGCCTGCCGCCGTGGCATGCTCGAGCTGGATGTGATCTTTATGCCCTTCTTCGAGCACGAGTTCGATGGCTTGAGTGAGGCCGATCAGCAGACCTTCATCCGCCTGCTGGAGTGTGAGGATCCGGAGCTGTTCCGCTGGAGCATGGGCCACGGCGTGCCGGAAGACCCTGCCTTCGCCGCCATGATCCCGCTGATCCTGGAACGCAATCAGGCCCGTCACGATCGCCAGCGCTGATCCATCCGTACGGGTGTCGATGCCCGTCACCGTCTCCAGACAGCAGCGTCTGCTGCTGTTGTCGCTGTTTCTGCTGATCCTGTGGCCACTGGCCGCCCTGATCCACGGCTGGCAGTGGGCCCTGTTGCTGCCCTGCTGGGGTCTGGGGTTGTGGCGCGCCTGGCTCGACACGAGCCGGATGACCGGCGTGCTGGAGTGGGACGGTCAGTGGCTCAGCTGGCAGGGCAACCGTTATCAGCTGGGGGCGGGCAGCCGCATCTGGCCCGGCGTGCTCTGGTTGCAGCTGGTAGCGGTGGAGCGTCCCGCCAGCCGGCTCTGGCTGTTCAGCGATGCGCTGGCACCGGCCCACTACCGCACGCTGGCTCGCGCCATCCACTTCTCCCAGCCGATCCGCTAGCCTCTCTTCCCCATAAAACAGATGACCCCGCCGGAGCGAGGTCATCTGGATATTGCTTCTTATTGCTTGTAGCAGAGACTAGTCTCGCTCCGGCGTCAGCACGGTCGGCTTGGAGTCCGGCTGCATGTCCGGATAGTCCGGGTTGCAGCAGTGCAGGCCGTGGGACCTTCAGGCTCATTGCTGAGCGAAAAGATCAATCCCGTTCCGGCGTCAGCACGGTCGGCTTGGAGTCCGGCTGCATGTCCGGGTAGTCCGGATTGCAGCAGTGCAGGCCACGGGACCTTCAGGCTCATTGCTGAGCGAAAAGATCAATCCCGCTCCGGCGTCAGCACGGTCGGCTTGGAGTCCGGCTGCATGTCCGGATAGTCCGGGTTGCAGCAGTGCAGGCCGCGGGAACTTCAGGCTCATTACTGAGCGAAAATATCAATCCCGCTCCGGCGTCAGCACGGTTGGCTTGGAGTCCGGCTGCATGTCCGGGTAGTCCAGGTTGTAGTGCAGGCCGCGCGACTCCTTGCGCTGCAGGGCGCAGTTGACGATGAGCTCGGCCACCTGCAGCAGGTTGCGCAGCTCCAGCAGGTTGTTGGAGACCCGGAAGTTGGCGTAGTACTCCTGCACCTCCTGCTTGAGCAGGTCGATGCGGCGCTTGGCGCGGGCCAGACGTTTGTTGGTACGCACTATCCCCACGTAGTCCCACATCATCAGCCGCAGCTCGTGCCAGTTGTGTTGGATCACCACCAGCTCATCCGAATCTTCCACCTTGCTCTCGTCCCACACCGGCAGGTGGGGCGGCTCCACGCTCGTCGGCAGCTTGGCCAGGATGTCGGCCCCCGCCTGATGGGCATAGACCACGCATTCGAGCAGGGAGTTGGAGGCCATCCGGTTGGCACCGTGCAGCCCGGTATAGGTCACCTCGCCGATGGCGTAGAGGCCGGGAATGTCGGTCTGGCCGTTGTTGTCGATCATCACGCCACCGCAGGTGTAGTGGGCGGCGGGGACGATGGGCATCGCCTCCTTGGTGATATCGATGCCGACCGCGAGGCAGCGCTCATGGATGGTCGGGAAGTGCTTGATGATGAAATCGGCCGGCTTGTGACTGATGTCCAGATACATGCAGTCGGCACCGAGCCGCTTCATCTCGTGGTCGATGGCGCGGGCGACTATGTCCCGCGGTGCCAGCTCGGCCCGCTCGTCGAAGTCGGGCATGAAGCGACTGCCGTCGGGGCGGCGCAGATAGGCCCCCTCGCCGCGCAGGGCTTCTGTCAGCAGGAAGTTGGGGTCATCGGGGTGGAACAGGCTGGTGGGGTGGAACTGGTTGAACTCCAGGTTTGCTACCCGGCAGCCGGCGCGCCACGCCATGGCGATACCATCGCCAGAGCTGACGTCCGGGTTGGAGGTGTACTGGTACACCTTGGAGGCACCGCCGGTGGCCAGCGCCACGAAGCGGGCACGGATCACCTCGACCTGCTCGGCGTTGCGGTTCCAGACATAGGCGCCCAGCACCCGGTTGCCGGGCAGACCCAGCTTGCGGGTGGTGATGAGGTCGACCGCGTTGAAGCGCTCCATCAGCTGGATGTTGGGGTGGGCGCGCACCTGATCGATCAGGGTGAGCTGCACCGCCTTGCCGGTGGCATCCGCCGCGTGGAAGATGCGGCGATGGCTGTGGCCCCCTTCGCGGGTCAGGTGATAGTGGGATTCGCCCTCGGCGTCCTCCTCCTGATCGAAGGGGACCCCCTGCTGGATCAGCCACTGGATGGAGTCGCGGGCGTTGCGGGCGGTGAACTCCACCACGGCCGGGTCACACAACCCGGCCCCGGCGTTGAGCGTGTCGCTCACGTGGGATTCGATGCTGTCGGTCTCGTCGAACACGGCAGCGATGCCTCCTTGCGCATAGAAAGTGGCCCCTTCACTGATGGGCCCCTTGCTCAGAACCAGGACTTTGGCCTGGTCTGCCAATCGCAACGCGAGAGACAAACCGGCGGCACCGCTGCCAATGATCAGTACGTCGCAAAGGTATTCAACACTTGCTTTCATAAGTATCATTGGCCTGGATTAAGAACTGGCACCATGGTAGCCCAAGCGAGGGTGGTGATGCAGCCTGCGTCACATTTTTTTCAATGCAAGCGAACTTTCCCTGATTCCTCCTGTCTGAACTTGTGCGCTTAGGAAGGGCCGGAAAAGAAAAACGATAACCTGATGGGGGTTTTACGGCTCTGATGAGCGACCAGAATCTACTGGACGAACAGCTGGTTGAACGGGTCCAGCGTGGCGATAAAAATGCATTCAACCTGTTGGTAAAAAAATACCAGCACAAGGTGGTCAACCTGGTGGCCAGGTATGTCAACAATCCGGGCGATGTACCGGATGTGGCGCAGGAGGCTTTCATCAAGGCTTATCGCGCGCTGCCGACATTCCGTGGCGAGAGCGCCTTTTACACCTGGTTGTACCGGATTGCCGTGAACACGGCCAAGAATTATCTGACCTCTCAGGGGCGCAGGCCGCCCAGCAGTGACGTAGAGGCGGAAGAGGCAGAATACTATGGCGGTGGCGAAGCCTTGCAAGAGGTGGCTACCCCGGAAAACCTGACGCTGACCGACGAGATCAAGCGCACCGTGTTTTCTGCCATAGAAGCTTTGCCGGAAGACTTGAGGACAGCTATCACCCTTCGCGAACTGGAAGGGCTGAGCTACGAAGAGATTGCCGAAATCATGGATTGTCCGGTGGGTACGGTGAGATCCCGCATCTTCCGGGCGAGGGAAGCAATCGATAAAAAGCTGCAACCTCTGATCGAGAATTAAACTGGGGAAAGACAGGTTAACTTATGGCAAATAAAGAGCAACTCTCGGCCCTGATGGACGGTGACTTGAGCGATGTTGAGGTTCTGAACGAGCTGGGAACGGATCCGGCTCTGCAAGAGACCTGGTCTCGTTACCACCTGATTGGTGATGCCATGCGGGGGGACCTGCCGGTCAATCTGCAACTGGATCTCAGCGACAGCATCATGGCTGCGCTGGAAGATGAACCTACCATACTGGCGCCCAAGCCGGTGGAGAGCAAACCTGCCGTACCGCAGCCGGGTAGCGCCAAGACCGCCACGATAGTGCCGTTCCTGCGCCGTGCCGGCCAGCAGGTAGGGCAATACGCCATCGCCGCCTCGGTCGCTGCCGCCGTCATCTTCGGGGTGCAGCAGTATCAGGGGCAGGACGGTGTGCCGACCAACCCGGTACTCAACACTATCCCCGTTGGTGGCAGTGCCTCGCCGGTAAGCGTGCACTATCCGCAGGACGGCAATCGTGCAACCCAGCGTCAGCAGGGGTTGAGCGAACAGCAGATGCAGGAGCAGCGCGAACGCATCAACGCTTTCCTGCGCGACCACCAGTTGCAACAGCGTCTGCTGCAAGACAAGCAGATTCAGGAATAACGGATTAGGGATCAGAACGTGCGCCAGTCCAGCCGTATTTTGCTGGCCTCTCTCCTGTTGATCAGCGCCAAGGCCTCGGCCGACGACAAGTCGGCCGAGGCCTTGTTGCAGCAGATGCAGAGTGCCGTCTCGCAACAGAATTTCGAATTGTCCATGGTCAAGGCCCGGCAGGGGCGACTCGAGCCTATCCGCTTCAGCCACGGCGTGATCGATGGCAAGGAGGTGGCTCACCTCAGCTACCTCGATGGCAAGACCATCGAGTACCTGCAGCGCCAGGACGAGTACACCTTTTTTGAAAATACCCATGAACCCTACACCCTCAAGGGGGCACGTTTCCCCGGCGTGTGGGCCACCTTGGTGAGAATGCCGTTGCCGCGGGTGCTGGAGAGTTATGATCCTGTGCTGGCCGGCCGCAGCCGGGCGGCTGGGTTGGTGGCTCAGGTGGTGCGGCTGGTGCCCAAGGAGGCCGACAAGTACGGTTTCGTGCTCTGGATTGATGAGCAGAGCAGCTTGTTGCTGCGGGTGGACATGGTGGATCGGGAAGGCAACCTGGTCGAACAGGTGTTGGGGGTGGATCTGGACCGGCTCCCTGCGCCGGCCCCCTGGCTGGTGAAGCTGGCCAGCAGCAAGCTGCCCCAGGCGCTGGCGTTGGAAGATGCCTATCCGGCGCCGCAGCAGCAGCTGAACTGGCACCTCACCTGGCTGCCTGAAGGCTTCAAGGTGCTCTCCCGGGATCGTCACCAGCTGGTGACTACCAGTCTGCCGGTGGATTACATGATGCTCTCCGACGGGCTGGTGGATCTCTCGGTCTACGTGGCCCGGGTCGATCCCAAGCAGGCGGTGCGCCAGCAACTGATCCGTCAGGGCGCCACCTCGCTGGTGAGCTTCGTCAATGACGTGGGGGTCGAGATAACCGTGGTCGGGGAAGTGCCGGCCGACACCGCCAAGCGGATTGCCGAATCGGTGCAGCCGCTGGCCCGCAACGAGGCCGTACAGTAAGCCGTCAGACGCGGCTGCTTGCCCAAGGCCGGCAGTCGTGTTCAGATTGGGTCAATCTATCTTTCGTTATTGTGGAACCGTCTTGTGAGTGGAATGAGCGAAGAGCTGGCAACCGTGGTGGCCATTGATGGAGAACATGCCTGGGTGGAGTGCGAACGGCGCTCCGCCTGCAGCGGTTGTCATCAACAGTCCAACTGCGGTACCGGCACGGTGGCCAAGGCGTTTCCATTGAAAGCGCAGCGACTGCGGGTGGCGCTCACCGCCGAGGTGAGCGTCGGCCAGCAGGTGAGGCTCGGCATTCCCCAGGCGAGCATCCTGCAGGGGGCCGCGCTGGTCTATGTGCTGCCGCTGTTCTGCCTGCTGGCGGGGGCCCTGCTGGGGCAACTCTGGCTGGCACCCCTGCTCTCTGCGGGGGAGGGGGTCACCATCCTCTGCTGCCTGCTGGGGGGCCTCGTCGGTTTTTCACTGGTTCGTTACTTTTCCAACCGGCTCGATCAGGGGGCCTATGGTCCCCGCATGCTGGGTGTGGTCCTGCCCACCCGCCATCTCTCCTGACCGTGCAGGCCGCTATTTCTGGTGCTTCGTCGACTAAAGATTGGCCGTCGACCGGGTTATCCAGTAAAATCCTGCCTCCATATCCGGCCCTAACCTAATTTTGAGTGATTCTTGCTCGATGAAACACATTCGTAACTTTTCGATTATTGCGCACATCGACCACGGTAAATCGACCCTGTCGGACCGTCTGATCCAGACTTGTGGCGGCCTGTCCGACCGCGAGATGCAGGCTCAGGTGCTTGACTCCATGGAACTGGAGCGCGAGCGCGGCATTACCATCAAAGCACAGAGTGTGACCCTGAACTACCAGGCACAAGACGGTAACACCTACCAGCTGAACTTTATCGACACCCCGGGCCACGTGGACTTCTCCTACGAGGTCTCCCGCTCGTTGGCGGCCTGTGAAGGGGCACTGCTGGTGGTGGATGCCGGCCAGGGGGTTGAGGCACAGACTCTGGCCAACTGCTATACCGCCATGGAAATGGACCTGGAAGTGGTGCCGGTGCTGAACAAGATCGACCTGCCGGCCGCCGAGCCAGAGCGGGTTGCCGAAGAGATCGAGGACATCGTCGGCATCGACGCGGTCGATGCGGTGCGCTGCTCCGCAAAGACCGGCCTCGGTGTCGATCTGGTGCTGGAAGAGATCGTGGCCAAGATCCCGTCTCCGGAAGGGGATCCGGATGCCCCGCTGCAGGCGCTGATCATCGACTCCTGGTTCGACTCCTATCTGGGCGTCGTCTCTCTGGTGCGGATCAAGAACGGTTCGCTCAAGAAGAACGACAAGATCAAGGTAATGAGCACCGGCCAGACCTGGGGTGTCGATCGTATCGGTATCTTCACACCCAAGCAGGTGGATACCGACGGTCTGGGCTGCGGCGAGGTAGGTTGGGTCGTCTGTGGCATCAAGGACATCCACGGCGCGCCGGTGGGCGATACCCTGACCCTGGCCAAACACGGTGCCGAGAAGGCGCTGGCCGGCTTCAAGAAGGTGAAGCCGCAGGTTTATGCCGGTCTGTTCCCCATCTCCAGCGATGACTACGAGTCCTTCCGCGATGCACTGGAGAAGCTGTCGCTCAACGACGCCTCTCTGTTCTACGAGCCGGAGAGTTCAACCGCACTGGGCTTCGGCTTCCGTTGTGGCTTCCTCGGCATGCTGCACATGGAGATCATCCAGGAGCGGCTGGAGCGTGAGTACGATCTGGATCTGATCACCACGGCGCCGACCGTGGTCTACCAGATCGAGCAGACCGACGGTACCACCATCCACATCGACAGCCCGGCCCAGATGCCCGCCATCACCAGCATCAAGGAGATGCGTGAGCCCATCGCCGAGTGTCACATTCTGCTGCCGCAGGAGTACATGGGCAACGTGATCACCCTCTGTATCGAGAAGCGTGGCGTGCAGACCAACATGGTCTACCACGGCAAGCAGGTGGCACTGACCTACGAGATCCCGATGGCGGAAGTGGTGCTCGACTTCTTCGACCGCCTCAAGTCCACCAGCCGCGGTTACGCCTCGCTGGACTACGGCTTCAAGCGTTTCGAAACCTCCGACATGGTCCGTCTGGACATCATGATCAACGGCGAGCGGGTCGACGCCCTGGCCATCATCACCCACAAGGAGAACGCCCAGTATCGCGGTCGCCAGGTGGTGGAGAAGATGCGCGAGCTGATCCCGCGCCAGATGTTCGATATCGCCATCCAGGCTGCCATCGGCAACCAGATCATCGCTCGCAGCACCGTCAAGGCCCTGCGCAAGGACGTGACCGCCAAGTGTTACGGTGGTGACGTGAGTCGTAAGAAGAAGCTGCTGAACAAGCAGAAAGAAGGCAAGAAACGGATGAAGTCTCTGGGCCGTGTCGACGTGCCGCAGGAAGCCTTCCTCGCAATTCTCCACGTCGGAAAGGATTAATAGATGGCAAGCACGTTTTCCCTGATCCTGGTGGTGGTCTGCGCGATCACCGGTGTTATCTGGTGTCTGGACAAGATGATCTGGTCCAAGCAGCGGGCCGCCAAGATTGCCGTGGCCCGTGCCCACGGCGGCGCCCATCTGGACGAGAAAACCCTGGCCAAGGTGGCCCCCGTGCCGGTCTGGATCGAACAGACCGCCGGGGTCTTCCCGGTCATCACCCTCGTACTGATCCTGCGCTCCTTCATCTTCGAACCGTTCCAGATCCCGTCTGGTTCCATGATGCCCACCCTGCTGGTGGGCGATTTCATCCTGGTGGAGAAGTTTGCCTACGGCCTCAAGGATCCGGTGACCAACACCAAGTTCCTCGAGACTGGTGAACCCAAGCGCGGCGATGTGGTGGTGTTCAAGTATCCGCTGGATACCCGGGTGGACTACATCAAGCGCGTAGTCGGCATGCCGGGGGATCGGGTCATCTATCGCAACAAGGAGCTGATGATCCGGCCCAAGTGCGAGGAGCAGGAAGGGAAAACGTGCCCGGGCTTCCAGAAGCTCGACGTCAAGTTTGAACAAAGGGGTGAATTTACCCAGATGGGGATCCCGCTTGACCGCTATACCGAGCAGCTGGGCGAGGTGTCTCACGAGACCCTGCGCAACCCGCTGATGCCCGATATGGTCGGCCGTTACTACCGCCAGCCCGGCACCTACCCCGACGAGTGGGTTGTACCGGAAGGTCAGTACTTCGTCATGGGCGACAACCGTGACAACAGTACCGACAGCCGTTTCTGGGGCTTCGTGCCCGAGCAGAACCTGGTGGGCAAGGCGGTCGCTATCTGGATAAGTTTTGAATTCGAGCGCGAAGAAGGCTCCCTGCTGCCGAGCTGGGTACCGACAGGGGTGCGCTTCAACCGCATTGGCGGAATCAAGTAAATGAATATCAAGATGAACAGACTGCAGTCCCGTCTCGGGCATGTCTTTCAGGATCAAGAACTGCTGACCCGGGCGCTGACTCACCGCAGCGCCGGCTCCCGTCACAACGAGCGACTGGAATTTCTGGGTGACTCCATTTTGAGTCTGGTGATTGCCGACGATCTGTTCCACCGCTTCCCGCAGGCGGCGGAAGGGGATCTCAGCCGGATGCGCGCCACCCTGGTACGCGAGAAGACCCTGGCCGAACTGGGCCGGGAGTTCGACCTCGGGGATCACCTGATCCTGGGGCCGGGCGAGCTGAAAAGCGGTGGTTTTCGCCGTGAATCCATTCTGGCCGATACGGTCGAGGCGGTGATTGGCGCCGTCTATCTGGATACCAATCTTGAGACGGTACGGACCCTGCTGCTGGGCTGGTACGCCAGTCGCCTGGACGAGATCAAGCCGGGCATAGAGCAGAAGGATCCCAAGACCCGTCTGCAAGAAATTCTGCAGGGAAGCCGCAAATCCCTGCCGACCTACACAGTGACCAACGTCAAGGGCGAAGCCCACAACCAGGAGTTCACCGTCCAGTGTGAGGTGGAAGGCCTGGATGGTCCGCTGGTCGGGGTCGGCACCAGCCGCCGCAAGGCCGAACAGGCCGCGGCGCAGCAAGCATTGGAAAAACTGTCATGACAGATAGCACTTATTGCGGCTTTGTCGCCATCGTGGGCCGCCCCAACGTGGGCAAGTCCACCCTGCTCAACAAGCTGCTTGGCCAGAAGGTCAGCATCACCTCGAAGAAGCCCCAGACCACCCGTCACCGGATCCTGGGGATCGACACCGAGGAGAACTATCAGACCATCTACGTGGATACCCCGGGTCTGCACATTGAAGAGAAACGGGCCATCAACCGCCTGATGAACCGCGCCGCCACCAGTTCGCTGGGGGACGTGGCCATGGTGGTGTTCGTGGTCGACGGCACCCACTGGACCAAGGACGACGAGATGGTGCTGGGTAAACTGCGCAACCTCAAGTGTCCCGTGGTGCTGGCGGTCAACAAGATCGACAACGTCAAAGAGAAAGAGGATCTGCTGCCCCACCTGGAGTGGCTGGGCCAGCAGATGAACTTCTCTCACATCCTGCCCATCAGCGCCGAGAAGGGCACCAACGTGGAGAAAATCCGCGAGTGGGCCAAGGATCTGCTGCCGGAAAACGTCCACTTCTTCCCGGAAGATTACGTGACCGACCGCTCCTCCCGCTTCATGGCCTCCGAAATCATCCGCGAGAAGCTGATGCGCTTCACCGGTGAGGAGCTGCCCTACTCGGTGACGGTGGAGATCGAGCGCTTCAAGGTGGAAGAGAACGGTCTCTACCACATCCACGGCCTGATCCTGGTGGAGCGCGAAGGCCAGAAGAAGATGGTCATCGGCAACAAGGGCGAGAAGATCAAGACCATCGGCACCGAGGCCCGCATCGACATGGAACGGCTGTTCCAGAACAAGGTGCACCTCGAGCTGTGGGTCAAGGTCAAGTCCGGCTGGGCTGACGACGAGCGCGCCCTGCGCAGTCTCGGCTATGGCGACGACTGATTGCTGACCCCGGCTTTCGTCATCCACAGTCGGCCCTATCGGGAGACCAGCCAGCTGGTCGAGGTTTTCACCCAGGATAGTGGCCGTTTTACCCTGGTGGCTCGCGGTTCTCGCGGGCCACGCTCGCCTCTGAAGGGGCTGTTGCAACCCTTTACCCTGCTCACCATCGCCTGGCGTGGCAAGGGGGATCTCAAGAATCTCACCCAGGTCGAGTGCCCGGATCACTCCCTGCGCCTCGGTGGCGATCGCCTCTTCTACGGCCTCTATCTCAACGAGCTGGTCTACTACCTGCTGGAAGCGCACACCCCCTTCCCCGAGGTGTTCGATGCCTATGCCCGCGCCATCATGGCGCTGGCCGACGGCGAGACGCCGGAGCTGCCGCTGCGCCGCTTCGAGTTCCTGCTGTTGCAGGCGCTGGGTTATGCGGTGGACTTCGAGTACACGGCGGATGACGAGTCGCCAATTGAGCCAACCCTGCTCTACGGCTTCGAGCGAGAGTTGGGCTTTGTCGCTTGCGAGCGGGCGCCGGATCCCCGTACCCTGTTTCTCGGCGCGCACCTGCTGGCCTTTGCCGAGGGGCGCTTCGATACTCCCCCCCTGTTGCAGGCGGCCAAGCGTTTCAGCCGGCTGGCGCTGCAACCCTATCTGGGACGGCGTCAGTTGAAGAGCCGGGAGCTGTTTTTAAAGCGCAGAGGTGCAGGCCAGGGCTGAACGCCTGCCGGCCTTGTGCCTCTGCCGCGGGTTGCAACCTGCAACCCCCCACGTGACATACGGATATCGGCGCTGGCGCCAAGGCGGCAGCTGCACAGTTAACAGTGAAGAGCTTCAAGGAGTCGTCAATGAGCGAAATCTATCTGGGTGTGAACATCGATCACATCGCCACCCTGCGCAATGCCCGGGGCACCCAGTATCCGGATCCGGTACAGGCCGCCTTCGTGGCCGAGCAGGCCGGTGCCGATGGCATCACGGTGCACCTGCGGGAAGATCGCCGCCACATCACCGACCGTGACGTGGAGATCCTGCGCCAGACCATCCAGACCAGGATGAACCTGGAGATGGCGGTGACCGAGGAGATGATCGGCATCGCCTGCCGTATCAAGCCTCACTTCGTCTGCCTGGTGCCGGAGAAGCGCACCGAGGTGACCACGGAGGGTGGCCTGGATGTGGCCGGCCAGCTGGACAAGGTGACCGATGCGGTGACCCGTCTGGCCGCCGTCGGTGCCCAGGTGTCGCTCTTCATCGATGCCGACCCCATCCAGATCGATGCGGCCGCCGCGAGCGGTGCTCCCTTCATCGAGATCCACACCGGTCGCTACGCCGATGCCACCACGGATGCCGAGCGTAACGCCGAGTTCAAGCGCATCGCCGCCGGTGCCTCCTATGCCGCCGGCAAGGGCTTGAAGGTCAATGCCGGCCACGGCCTGCACTACCACAACGTCAAGGCCATCGCCGCCATCCCCGAGCTCTATGAGCTCAACATTGGTCACGCCATCATCGGCCGCGCCGCCTTCGACGGCCTGGCCAAGGCGGTCAGCGACATGCGCCTGCTGATGCAGGAAGCCCGTCAGGGGATCTGATCTGTCGGCAGGGGTTGGGCCTCGCGACACGAAGAAAAAGGGACGCCACGGCGTCCCTTTTTGTTGCGGTATGATGGAAAGGTCGGTGGCGGTCAGACTTGCACTGCCTTCTGCGATGTTCAGAGTTTGCCGTCGCTCATACACATGCGGATCTTGGCGGCGACCACCTCCTCCATGGCGGCCATGGCGGGCACCAGATACTGGCGCGGGTCGCTGGCGTCGGGGTGGGAGGCCAGGAACGCCTTCATGGCGTCGGAGAAGGCGATCTTGAGTTCGGTGGCCACGTTGACCTTGCACACCCCGAGCTCGATGCAGCGGCGCACGTCCCGGTCGGGAATGCCGGAGGCGCCGTGCAGCACCAGCGGCACCGCTACCCTGGCCCGGATGGCGGCGAGGCGCTCGAAGTCGAGGCGCGGCTCCTCCTTGTAGAGGCCGTGGGCCGTACCGATGGCGACGGCCAGGGAGTCGATGCCGGTGCGCGCCACGAACTCGGCCGCCTTGTCCGGGTCGGTCAGATGGGCGTTGGCGGCGTCCACGATGAGGTCATCCTCCTGGCCGCCGAGCTGGCCCAGCTCGGCCTCCACGCTTGCCCCCATGCGGTGGCAGAAGGTGACGACCCGCTGCACCTTGGCGACGTTCTCCTCGAACGGCAGGTGGGAGGCGTCGATCATGGCGGAGTGGATGCCGGCTTCGACCTTGTAGTGGATATCCTGCTCGTCCTCGTGGTGGTCCAGATGCAGTACCAGCGGGATGCGGTACTGATGGGCAGCTGAGGCGCAGATGGAGACCAGGTACTCGACCCCGGCGTGGCGGTAGGTACCCGGCGTGGCGGCCAGGATCACCGGGGAGTTCAGTTTGGCGGCGGTGCGGGCCACCACCTCGACGGTCTCCAGGTTGTGGATGTTGAAGGCGGGCACCGCATAGCCGCGGCGCTGGGCATCTTTAAGCATTTCGTGGGACGAGATCAGATACATGAGGACTCCTTGGCACCCAGAGGGGCACCAGCTTCAGGGAAAGAGAGAGGGGCAGGGGCGGGGAGGATCTCCCGGCCGGCCACCCAGATATGTTGTTGATTGAGCTCCGCGGTCAGGGCGAGTAGGTTGGCCTGCTTGCCGACGGCCAGCGAGCCGAGGCGATGTTCCACCCCCTGCATCCTGGCCGGTGCCAACGAAGCCATGCGGATGGCCTCCTCCAGCGGCACGCCGGCCAGCTGCACCATGTTGCGCACGGCGCCGAGCAGCGTGAGGGTGCTGCCCGCCAGGCCGCCGGTGTCGGTGCGCACCACCCCGTCCTTCATCTCCACCCGGTAGTCGCCGAGCAGGTAGTGACCGTCCGGCATGCCGGCGGCGCGCATGGCATCCGTGATGAGCAGCAGGCGATCCCTGGCGCAGCAGTGACAGAGTCTGAGCACGCTCGGATGGACGTGGTGGCCGTCGGCGATGAGCTCCAGCCAGGCACCGGGATGCACCAGGCCTGCGCCGACCATGCCGGGTTCTCTGTGGTGCAGGCCGCGCATGCCGTTGAAGCAGTGCACCAGCCCGGAGGCCCCCGCCGCCAGCGCCGCCATGGTGGTGTCGTGGTCGGCGGCGGAGTGACCCAGCATCACCCGGATGCCGGCCTGCTTGAGATGACGGATGGCGGCCAGCGCCCCGCCCTTCTCGGGGGCGAGGGCGACCACCTTCAGGGTGCCTCGCGCCACCTGTTGCAGCTGGTCGAGCTCCGCCAGATCCAGCTCCCGGAACAGGGCCGGGTCATGGGCCCCTTTGTTATCCGGGGTGAAGTAGGGCCCCTCCAGATAGCTGCCGAGCAGTTGCGCGCCCGGCTGGGGGCTCGCCATGGCATCGGCGATGCGACCCAGGGTGCTGAGGATGGCGGGCAGCGGGGCTGTGACCGTGGTGGCGAGGAAGGCGCCCACCCCTTCTGCCGCCTTGGCAAGGGAGAGGCGGGCCAGGGCGTCGGCCGCCTCATCCATCACGTCGACGCCGGCCCCGCCGTGAACATGGCCATCGATGAGGGCGGGCACCAGCAGCTCGACCTCCCGCACCGGGTCGTTGGCCGGGATGGGGCCGATGGCGGTGATGATGCCCCCTTCATGGGTCAGTACCTGATGTTCCTGCCAGCCCTGCTCGGTCAGCAGGCGGCGGGCGCGGATCCGCTCTGCCATCTAGATCCCCTCCTCGGCCAGGGTCTCGGCCCGCTCGCGCGCCAGCTCGTCCACCAGGCTGGTGAGGCCGCGATGACCACAGCACAGCGCCTGTTCACGAAACTGGGACGGGGTCAGCTCGCCGCGCTCCATCACCATCTCCAGCAGCAGCTGCAGATTGGTGCCGGTGACCACCTCCCGCCCGGGTTGGTGCAGAGCCAGGGTGGAGGCGACCCGAAACGGGGTTCCCCCCAGCAGGTCGGTCAGAAAGACCACCCCATCCCCTCGTTCCACCTGAGTCAGGGCGGTTTCGCACTGATCCTGCAGCAGGGCCGTGGTGGAAGACTCGGGAAAGTCGATGGCGACCACCGCCTCCTGCTCGCCGAGGATCTGCAACATGGCCTGTTCCATGCCGCTGGCGAAGCCGCCGTGTCCGCAAATGATGATGCCCAACATAACCTGTTCCTTTACAGCAAAGGGCCGGCCTGGTGCCGGCACCGGATTAGAGGAAGCCTGCAAACTTGCCGACGATGCCGAGTACGACCGTGATGACGATGAGGCGCAGCGGGCTCCAGCCGCGGCGGATCAGCCCATACATGGCCAAGGTGTAGAGCAGCGGCAGGAAGGCGGGCATCAGCTTGTCAAGCACGTCCGCCTGCAGCTTTACCACCGCATCGCCGGCGGTGATCTCCAGGGTTGTGCCGAGCCGCACATAGGTGGCGACCAGGGCGCCGATCACCGTCATGCCGACGATGGAGGCGGCATGGCCCACCTTGCGGGTGTTGGCCTTGATGAGCGGAATGGCGGCCACCCCCATGCGGTAGGCGTAGTGCGCCAGCCCGAAGCGCAGGCCGAAGTGCACCAGGTTGAACAGCAGGAAGAAGACCACAGCCCCCATGATGGAACCCTGCAGGGCCAGGTCGGCGCCGATGCCGCCGCAGATGGGCAGCAGGGTGAGCCAGAACATGGCATCACCGATCCCGCCGAGCGGTGCGCCAACCGCGATCTTGGTGCTCTGGATGCTGTTGACGTTCTGCTTGGAGCGCTCCATCGCCAGCACTATCCCCATCACGAAGGTGACCAGGAAGGGGTGGGTGTTGAAGAAGCCCATGTGGCCCTTCATCGCCCGGGAGAGATCCCGCGGGTTGGTGTGGATCTTCTGCAGTGCCGGCAGCAGGCCGTAGAGCCAGCCGGAGGCCTGCATCCGCTCGTAGTTGAAGGAGGCCTGCAGCAGCAGAGAGCGCCAGGCGAAGCGGTTGATGTCCTGGCGGGTCAGCTCGGCCCCCAGCTGCTGATCTTCGTAGACGTCGTCGGAGACGGTGCGGGTCGGTTGCGGCTCGGCCGCCTGGGTCAGCCGGGTGGCGGTGTTGTTAGATGCCATCTTCAGTTTCCTCCTGGGTGGGGCGGGCTTGTGGCGCCGGGTCCTTGCGCATGAAATCGATCAGGGCCATGGCCAGGGCGGCCGCAGCGATGGCCAGCACCGGCAGCTTGAGCCAGGCGGCGGCAACGAAACCGAGGATGAAGTAGGGGATGTAGACGTTCTTCATCATGATCTTGAGCAGCACGGCGAAGCCGATGGCGGGCATGATGCCGCCGGCGACGCCGAGGCCGTCGATGAGGCGGGCGGGCAGCACGTCGATGGCGGTCTTGGCGTGTTCTGCCCCGAAGTAGGTGGGCAGGAAGGCACACAGGAAGTAGAAGGAGCCGAGTGCCAGCAGCGCCAGGTAGTTGACCCGCTCGATGCCGCGCACATCCCCCTGTTCCGCCATCCGGTCACAGCGGGACATGACCCCCGACATCACCGAGAAGAGGAAGGTGATCCCCATCTGGACCGCCACCGCGAACGGTACCGCGACCCCGACCGCCACATCCGGCTTGACCCCGGTGGTGATGGCGAAGGTGGCGCCGACTATGGTGCCGATGATGACGTTGGGCGGCTGGGCGCCTGCCAGCGGGGCCAGCCCCATCCAGACCAGCTCCAGGGTGCCGCCCACCAGAATGCCGGTGGGCAGGTCGCCGAGGATCAGGCCCACCAGCGGGCCCAGTACCACGGGCCGGTGGAAGTGGGTCAGGCCGTTGAACAGGTCAAGCCCGGCGAAGAACGCCAGCATGCCCAGCAATAGCCCTTGCAACAAACTGATTTCCATCACAATTGTCCTTAATCAGATGAGGTTGAAAATGTCCTGTGCCGGTTCGGTCGGCACCCCCTGGACAAAGCAGGCGACGTGGGCGTCCTGCAGGGCGCGAAACGCCGCTATGTCCGACTCGTCCACCGATACCGTCTTGTGGATCTGACGCTTGCCGTCGGCGTAGTGCATGTTGCCGACGTTGATGCAGGGGATGGGCACCCCGCCCTCCACCAGGGTGCGAAAGTCCGCCGGACTCTTGCACACCAACAGGATCTTCTGGCGATCGGCGGCCTTGCCGATGTTGTCTATCACCTTCTGCAGCGGCCAGAAGCGCACTGCGATGCCCTCCGCCAACACCATCTCCATCAGGTTCTGCTGGATAGGGTCCTCTGCGACTTCGTCATTGGCGACCAGCACCAGATTGGCGTCGGCGAAGCCGACCCATTGCACGCCGACCTGACCGTGGATCAGGCGCTCGTCGATACGGCTCAGCACTATGTTCGGCATCAGACGCCTCCTTGCTGGTTGAACGGATAGATGTTGACCCCCTGCACTACCCGGTTGACCCGCCCGCTCGGGCAGGGGTTGTCCGGGGTGATGCCCAGCACCAGCGCGGTGTGGAAGGCGTAGTACTGGGCGTAGAGCAGGTAGCAGAGCGCCAGCTCGGCGTCGTCACCGTTGAGGGGGGCGGGCAGATAGATGTGTTCGCCGGCGCTGATGAGCGGATCCGGCCGGTCGGCCAGGGCGACCACCCGGGCGGCATGGCCGTCCTGGCGCAGCTCGCCGAACAGGTCCAGGTCGTACTGGCGGGTATAGGGATCGTTGGACACCATCAGCACGATCAGGGTCTGCCGATTGATGGCCGACTTGGGTCCGTGGCGAAAGCCGGTGGGGGAGTCGTGCATGGCCATCACCTGGCCGGCGGTGAGCTCCAGCAGCTTGAGGGCCGCCTCCTGGGCCACCCCCTGCAGGCTGCCACTGCCAAGGTAGATGACCCGCTCCGGCAGCGGCCGATCCCACTCGGGCACCTTCAGTTCGGCCTGCGGCAGAATGGCATCCCCCAGCGCGATGAGCGGCTGGCTGGCGATCGGGTTGAACTGGCGCGGCAGGAACACCGCCAAACAGCTCAGCATCATGCTGGTGAGGCTGCTGGTCATGGCAAAGCTGCGGTCGTGGGTCTGGGGCGGCATCAACAGCGCCAGGGAGCGGGCATCCTTCTGGCAGCGGCGATAGAGCTCCCCCTCGCCGTTGCAGGTCAACACCAGGTGGTGGCACTCGCTCAGCAGCTGGCTGGCCAGCTCGACCGCCGCCACGCTCTCCGGGCTGTTGCCGGAGCGGGCGAAGGAGATGAGCAGGGTCGGGCAGTCCTGTGCCAGGTATTCGCCCGGATCGGTGACGATGTCGGTGGTGGCGATCGCCTCGAAACGGCCGTTGAGGCGGGCACTGAGATAGGGAGCGAGGGCGCGGCCGGCAAAGGCGGAGGTGCCGGCGCCGGTCAGGATCACCCGCAGGTTGCCCCGTGACAGCAGGGGCAGCAGGAAGCGCTCTATGGTGGCGCGGCACTCCTCCACCATGGTGAGGGTCTCCCGCCAGGTGGCGGGTTGCTGGCGAATTTCACGGGCGGTGGCCAGGCCGTTGGCCGACCGCAGCGTCTCTTCTGGATAACCAAGGATCATCTCTACAACTCCTTATACAACCGGGGTCAGCCGGGAGTGGCTGGCGGGAACGGCGCTGCAGGCCGCCGCGTACTGGCGCAGCACCTCCTGCACCTGATCGAGAATGAGGTCATGGGGATTGGCCGAGAGCGAGCCCTGGCGCACCTTGCGGTATTGCAGCGGCAGGTGCTGGCTGAGCAGCGGCAGGGGAATGGGTTCGGCGGCCAGGTTGGCCAGCAGCCGGGCGTAACAGTCATCGACCCGGCTGTCGGGCCAGTAGTAGCGAATGCGATCGGAGTAGCTGTAGCCACGGGCCAGCCGGCACTCGTTGGGGCTGCCCTGATAGTGGCTGCGCCAGAAGTCGGGGCGATCCAGCATGGTCTCTTCCAGCACCTGGCGCAGACCCGAGCAGGCCTTGGCCACCACCAGTTCTTCCTCGATGGCGGCGAGGGCAAACAGCGCCTCGCGCAGGGCAAAGGTGAGGGCGGGGCCGACCTTGAGGATGGCGAAGTGATCGCGTACCAGCTGGCGGTAGGCGTCCGGGGTCTGGTAATCGGTGGAGTGGGCCTCGAACACCAGATGGGGATAGGCCTCGATCATCCGGCTCAAGGGGGCGGCCCGCTCGGGGCGGTAGTCGATGACGTGGGTGTGGTCGAACTCCACGCCGGGCTGCACCACCAGACCGATCACCCGCGGCCAGAGCTGGGCCAGTCCGGCCTGCTCGAAGGCCTGCTGGTGGGCGGCCAGAGTGTGGCGCGCCGCCTCCGGCGTGGTGACTGCCAGTTCGGCCAGCTCTTCGTGGGCGCCGCCCGGTACCGGCACTTCGGTACCAATCACATAGACCAGGTCGCTGTGGCCAAACTGCTCTGTGGCGGTCTGCTCGGCCACGTTTGCCAGCCGGGCTGCGCGCGCCGCCACCAGTTCGTCGGTCAGCGGCACCGGATCCCCCTGGCAGGACATGCTGCAGTCGAGGTGGATCTTCTTGAAGCCGGCCGCGACATAGCTGGCGACGAGATCCTCGGCGTGGGCCATGGCCTGTTCGGCGGGCTCGCTCTGCCAGCGGTTGGGGCCGAGGTGATCCCCACCCAGTACCAGCCGCTGCACGGGAAAGCGGCACTCGGCGGCGAGCCGGTGCAGCAGGTCGCGAAAATCGGCCGGCGTCATGCCGGTGTAGCCGCCAAATTGATCCACCTGATTGGAGGTGGCCTCGACCAGCAGCAGTTGATCCCCTTGCGCCGCCAGTCGCAGGGCCGCCTCCAGCACCAGCGGATGGGCGGAGCAGACGGCGTAGATCCCGACCTGTTCCCCCTGCTTGTGTTGTGCGACCAGATCCAGCATTGATTTCATTTCCCTCTTCCTCTTGGCCTGAACAAGATGCGTTGCTTTCGATTTCTTTCTTTACCCTAGGCGTACGGCGTTCGAAACGAAATAAAAGCGTGTTCGCATCTTGAGCAAGATCACAAAAAGAAATGAATCGAAAGTTATGTGGCTGTTTTAGGGAGTCTGACGGCACTTCTCAATCCAATGAAAGCTTGATTTGCCATCGAGGCTGAGTGTTAATAGGGAAACGTAACGAAGTGAAAGCTCTACTTTCACCACAGGACTCCGGCAGAGAGACTATGCAAATCACCGAAAAGAGCGTGCTCGGCACCAGCGAGCGACGGGAGCGCATCATTCAGCAGCTGCGCAGCAATGGCAGCGTTCAGGTCAACGAGCTGGCCGGCCACTATCAGGTCTCCACCGTCACCATCCGCAACGATCTGGCATTTCTGGAGAAACAGGGGGTGGCGGTGCGCGCCTACGGCGGCGCCCTGTTGTGTGAATCCGGCCAGCCGGTGGCCGAGCGCACCATCGCCGACAAGAGCGTGCTCAACACCCCGGTCAAGCAGCGCATCGGCGCCATGGCGGCGAGCCTGGTGCAGCCGGGTTGTCGCCTCATTCTCGACTCGGGCACCACCACCCTGGAGGTGGCACGCCATCTGCGCGATCACCAGGAGATAGTGGTGATGACCAACGGCATGAACGTGGCGAACGCCCTGCTGGAGGCGGAAGGGGTGGAACTGCTGATGACGGGCGGCCACCTGCGCCGCAAGTCGCTCTCCTTCTACGGCGCTCAGGCGGATCTCTCCTTGCAGAACTATCACTTCGATCTGCTGTTTCTCGGGGTGGATGGCATCGATCTGGAGCGCGGCGTCAGCACCCATCACGAAGACGAGGCCAGGCTCAACCGCTGCATGTGCCACGTGGCCGAGCGGATCATCGTCGTGACCGACTCCAGCAAGTTTGGCCGGCTGAGCCTGCACAAGATCATCGATACCCGGCGCATCCACACCCTGATCACCGACGACGCCATTGCGGCGGAGACCCTGGCCGGTCTGCGTCAGGCCGGGATAGAGGTGCTGCTGGTGGAGGCCTGAGCCGGCAATCGACGAAGAATGCGAAAGAGGGACGCCGCGGCGTCCCTCTTTCGTGGTCGGGGCGAAGCTCAGCGTTGCGCGGGGAAATAGCGCTCGAGCAGGGCTGTCAGGATGGCCTGGCTCTCGGCATCCGGTTCACCGCTGACCAGGGCGGGCCGAAAGTGGAGCTGAAAGGCGCGCAGGGCGGCGCGGCTCTGCTCGTCCCAGTTGCCGCTCGGGGTTACGCCATAGCCGTAGCTGGCCAGCCGTTGCTGCCAGCCGAGGGCATCCCAGGCCGGCGCCGGCTGCTGGCGCAGCTCGGCCAGCCGGGTCTCATCGGGCCAGGCGCCCACCCCGTAGTGCAGGGCCAGCTCGCGCCAGGGGAAGTGGGGACCGGGATCCTGCTTGCGCTCGGGGGCGACGTCGCTGTGGGCCAGCACCTGGGTGGGGGGGATCTGGTAGCGCTCGACCAGCTCGCGGGTGAGGGCGCCGAGGGCGGCTATCTGTGCCCGGGTGTAGGGTTGCCAGCGCCGCTGGTGGGCGGGCAGCAGCTCATCTTGTGGCGGGTAGCCGAGGTTGACGATCTCGATGCCAAGAGAGCTGGCATTGAGCCCCGTATACTGGTGCCAGCGGCTGCGGCCGGCATGCCAGGCGCGCCGGTTGTCGGGCACCAGCTGGTAGACCGGCAGTGGCCGCTCATGGGTATCGCGCGGGATCAGGTAGTGGGCGCTCACCTGATGGGCCGGCTCTGTCAGCAGGCGCAGGGAACGCTCATCGTCTTCATCCGTGTAGTGCAGGATCAGAAAGGCGATGCGCTCGTTCTGGCTGGCGCTCTGATGGTCGTTGTTGAGCCGATAGGGGGCGGGCTGACAGGCGCTCAGCAGCAGGGTGAGGCAGAGGGCATACCAGTGCCGACAGGTGCCCCATGGCCGACGGCACCCACCCACCGCCAGCAGGCGGGATGATGGTGAGCGCAGACGCCGGCCCATGGTTCAGCCGCGATACTTGGCGGTGAGGCCGATGAGGAAGTTGCGCAGGATCTGATCCCCGCAATCCTGGTAGTGCTTGTGGTCCCGTGAGCGGAACAGGGCGCTCAGCTCGGACTTGGAGAGGTTGAAGTTCGCCAGCTTGAGGGTGGCGAGCATCTCCTCTTCCTTGAAGTTGAGGCCGATGCGCAGCTTGCGCAGGATCATGTTGTTGTTGATCCGGTTCGGGATCACCTGGGGCGGTGCATCTTCCCGCGCGCCACGGCGCACCAGGATCAGGCCGTCGAGGAACTGGCTCAGGGCCGAATCCGGGCAGGCGGCAAAGCCAGCCTCCTGCACTTCACCCTCTTCTGCCTCTTTCATCAGCCAGCCGTGCAGCTGGGCGTGGGTGACGGTCAGGTTGCCCTTGGCGAACATGTCGACCATCTGGTCGTTGCTGATGCTGAGGGCGTAGCGCAGGCGGCGCAAAATATCGTTGTTGGTCATGTCGACTCCTGTGGAAACGGCGCAACTTTACCATCTGACGGGGCCCGCGTCAGAAAAAGCGGGCCACCGGGTCAGGCGAGGTAGCGGGGGGCCTCCTGGCGCACCTGCTCCATCGCATCCTGCAGCTCCAGCAACTCGGGCTCGAGTTCGGCCACCGCCACCCCGTCGCGCAACTGCTGCTCCAGCTGGGAGAGCAGCCGCTGCAGGCGAGGCACCCCCGAGTAGGCGCAGCCGCCGTTGAGGCGGTGGAGCTGGGCCAGCACCTCGCTGTCCTCCACCTGGCCGGCGAGCGCCGCCTCCAGCACCGGATCCACCTCGTCGAAACTGGTCATCAGCATGGTCAGCATCTCCTTGGCGAGATCCAGCTTGCCCGCCGCCTGGCGCACCGCCAGCGACCAGTCGATCTGCTGGCTGGCGTGATTCTGGTGGCGACGATGGGCGAAGTCGGTGATGAGCTTGGCCAGCATGGCCTCGTCGATGGGCTTGGCCAGATAGTCGTCCATGCCCTGGCGGATCAGCCGCTCCCGCTCGCCGGGAATGGCGTGGGCGGTGACCGCGACTATGGGCGTCTCGGTGTTGAGGGACTGGCTGCGAATAGCCTGGGTGGCGCTGATGCCGTCCATGATCGGCATCTGGATATCCATGAAGATGATGTCGAACGGCTGGCTCTGGGCCAGTCTGACCGCCTCCTTGCCGTTCTTGCACACCACCACCTGGCTCACCATCTCCTTGAGCATGGCGGCGATCAGCTTGAGGTTGGCGGCGTTGTCGTCCACCGCCAGCACCTTGATCTCCTGCACGCTGCGCGGGGAGGGCTCTGGCAGCGGGGCGCTGCGCGCCGCCTCGGGGGAGAGCAGGGCGTGCAGCAGCTTGCGATGGTTGATGGGTTTGGAGAGGCAGTGCTGGGCACCGTGGGCCAGCATGGCCTCGTAGAGCGAAGGCTCGTGGCTGCTGAGCAGCACTATGGTGTTCTGCTGGCCATCCAGCCCGTCGAGGCGCGCTACCACCTGCTGCGGGCTGTGCTGGGTACCGCTGCCGATGATCACCATGTCCTGGCTGCTCATCTCGGGCCAGGGGTCGTCGCCGGTCAGGGAGTGCACCTGCAACTGCCACTCCGCCAGCAGGGCGCAGATGGCGGAGTGGCTGAAGGGATCCGGCTCCAGCAGCCAGACCCGCTTGCCCTGGATGCGATCCAGCGGCAACCGGTCGGTCTGGGGCAGGGGGGAGACCTCCAGATCCAGGCTGAAGGAGAAGACAGAGCCCTTGCCGAGTTCCGATTCGAAGCGGATCTGGCCCCCCATCTGCTGCACCAGCTTCTGGGTGATGACGAGGCCCAGGCCGGTGCCGCCATAGCGGCGGGAGATGGAGGAGTCGGCCTGGTTGAAGGCCTGAAACAGCTGGCGCTGCTGCTCTTCCGAGATGCCGATGCCGGTGTCGCGGATCAGCACGTTGAGCCGCACCTTGTTGCCGCTGAGGCTGCCGGTCTGCTCGATGCGCACGTCCACGTTGCCGCGCTCGGTAAACTTGATGGCGTTGCCGGTGAGGTTGGTCAGCACCTGTTGCAGGCGCATGGGGTCGCCGGTGAGGTAGTCCGGCACCTCGGCATCCACCTGCAGGGAGAGCTCCAGCTGCTTGTCGTGGGCGCTGGGGCCGAGCAGGTGCATGGTCTCGTTGAGGGTGTCGCGCAGGCTGAAGGGGATGTGCTCCAGCTGCAGCTTGCCCGCCTCCAGCTTGGAGAAGTCGAGGATGTCGTTGATGATGCCGAGCAGGTTGCGGGCCGACTTCTCGATGGTCTGCATGTAGTCGGTCTGGCTCGGAGTCAGGCTGGTCTTGAGCAGCTGGCGGGTAAAGCCGATGACCCCGTTGAGCGGGGTGCGCAGCTCGTGGGACATGTTGGCGAGGAACTCCGACTTGACCCGCGCCGCCTCCTGCGCCCGCTTCTTGGCCATGTCGAGCTCGACGTTCTGGATCTCTATTTGTTCAAGTGTCTCCCGCAGATCCGAGGTCGCCTGATCGATATTCTGCTGCATCTCCTCGTGGTATTCCGAGAGCGCCTTGGCCATGGCGTTGATGCCGTTTTTCAGCATGTCCAGCTCGCCGGTGAGCTGACCGCTGACCCGGGTGTCGAGCCGCCCCTCCCTGATCTTGTGCACCGCCTGCACCATGTCGGTGATGGGCTGGGTCACGCTCTTGACCAGCCGAAAGCCGAACAGGGTGCTGAAGGCGATGCCGATGAGCACCATGATCACCGCGAAGAAGGTGTCGCGGTACTGCAGGATCATGGCCCGATCGGTGGTCATCTGCATGGAGATGTAGCCGATCATCGGCGGCTCCACGTCGCTTGGCAGCGGGAAGCCGTCCATGCTGGTCTCGGCCTGGATCGGGGTGCGCAAGATGATGTCGTCGCCATAGAGGGTGACGCTGGTGAGCTCGGGGATCTGGCTGCCGTCCGGCAGCCGCAGCCGGGTGAAGTCCCTGTGGTAGTTGGACGTCACGAACAGCTGGTTGTCCTGGGTGAAGACGGCGATGGACTTGATGAGCGGCGAGTTCTTGCGGTGGGTGAGGCCGATCAGCCGCTTGAGCGATTCGCGACTGTGCTGGGTCATGCCATATTCACTGGCGATGGCCAGCGGCTCTATGATGTTGATGCCCTGATCGATCAGGTTGTTTTCCAGCTGCTGATAGCGGTGGAAGGTGAAATAGCCGGCCATCAGGCCGCCGATGATCAGGGTCGGCAAGATGGTAAAGGCCAGCACACGCGCCCGAAGGCCGTATTTGGTCATGCGGATGATCCCCCGAAGAGCAGGGTTGGCAATGGCGTAAACGAGCGGGTGCGGGCCCACAGGCCGTATTTGGTCATACTATTATTCTTGTGGGACAATAGCCTGCTGCAGATTCCACAATCATGACATAGCCACCTATAGGCACCAAGTTTTATGGCCCAGTTTTTCAAGCCCCAAAAGAAATCCACCCAGCCCCAACGTATTGAATTTACGGTAGACAGCCTGGATCACCACTGCGTCGGGATCGGCCGCCACCAGGGCAAGGCGATCTTCATCGAAGGGGCGCTGCCCGGTGAGCAGGTCAAGGCCCGCATCCTCGAAGACAAGAAGCAATATGCTCACGCCGCCCTGCAACAGGTGGTGACCCCGGCGGCCAATCGCATCGCCCCCTTCTGCAGCCACTACCGCGAGTGCGGCGGCTGTAGCGCCCAGCACCTGGCTGAGGCGGATCAGCGCGCCGCCAAGGAGGCCGGCCTGGTCAGCCTGTTCGAGCGGCTCGGCAACATCCAGCCTCCGGCGCTGGAGCCCGTGCTGGGCGGGGAGTCCCGCGCCTATCGCCGGGTCTGCCGGTTGGCCATCAAGTTCGACAAGAACGGCCGCTGCACCCGGGTGGGCTTTCGTCGTCGCCAGTCGAACGAGCTGGTGGAAATCAGTGGCTGTCCGGTGCTGGCTGAACCGCTCTCCGCACTGATCGCCCCGCTGCGCGAATGCCTCAACCGCCTCAAGAGCCAGCGTGAGCTGGGCCATGCGGAGCTGATCCAGGCCGAGCAGGGGATCCTGATGCTGCTGCGCCATACCGGCCGGCCGACCGAGGCGGATCGGGCGCAGCTGATCGAGTTTGCCAAGGCGCAGGGGATCGACCTCTATCTGCAGGCGGCCGATGAGCAGATTGAGCCGCTGCACCAGCAGTTTGCGCCCTCCTACTCGCTGGATGGCCTGTCTCTTGCATTCGCTCCCGGTGACTTCATCCAGGTCAACGGCCCGGTCAACCAGCGCATGGTGGAGCAGGCACTGAACTGGCTCGAGGCGGGCAAGGATGACAAGGTGCTCGATCTGTTCTGCGGTATCGGCAACTTCACCCTGCCGCTGGCCCGTCAGGCCCGCGAAGTGGTGGGGGTGGAAGGGGAGCTGGCCATGGTGGCCCGTGCCGAAGAGAACGCCCGTCGCAACGGCATCGAGAACGCCCATTTCTACAAGGCGGACTTGAGCGGCGACATCGCCGGTATGTCCTGGGCGCGGGAAGGGTTCGATCTGGTGCTGCTGGATCCGGCCCGTCCCGGTGCGTTCGAGGTGATGGAGCACGTCGTGAAACTTTCACCCAGACGGGTGGTCTACGTTTCCTGTAATCCGGTCACCTTGGCGCGCGACAGCCAGGTGCTGGTGAAAGGGGGCTATCGGCTGGTGCGCCTCGGCATGCTCGACATGTTCCCGCACACCGGCCACCTGGAGTCCATGGCGCTGTTCGAGCGCAAATAGACGAGCGATGATGGGCAAAACGGACGTGGTGACGGTGCCATGAAAGGGCTGCCGTCAGCTGACGATGGTGGCGTCCATAACGCTGTCTGGGCAGGCATGATTGGGGTAATCTAGACCCTTGTAAATCGGCAGGGCCTGGCGGAGAACTCTATTGTTTTTCTTGACAATATGCCTTGAAAAATTCTCCGCAGATCCCCATTTGAGGCAATCTCATGAGGGGAGGGGGCGACAGCCTTCGGCCCAATAATTTAAAGGATTGATACCATGGTTGCGGTTCGCGATATTCATTTGAAAGACAACTTCACCCTGGAGGAGTGGGTCAGCTCGCTCACCCTGAGTGACAGTGACAAGGATCAGCTGCGAACCGTCTACCAGTACTGTCTGACGCTCGGTGACGAAGCGCTCACCAACCGGCTGCTGGTGCGTGGGGTCGAGATGGTGGGCATCCTGCTGATGCTCAGCATGGATCTCGGCACCCTCAAGGCCGCCATCATCTACCCCTTCGTCGAAGCCGGTCTCATCAGCCAGGAGCGGATGGACGAGGACTTCGGTCCCAAGATCGCCAAGCTGGTGGAAGGGGTGCTGGAGATGGAGGCCATCCGCTCCCTGCAGACCCTGCACCGCAGCGAAACCTCGCCGGAGCAGGTCGACAACGTGCGGCGCATGCTGCTCGCCATGGTCGAGGATGTGCGCGCCGTGGTGATCAAGCTGGCGGAGCGGATCGCCTGCCTGCGGGAGGCGAAGAAGGCGGATGAAGAGACCCGGGTGCTGATGGCCCAGGAGATCACCAACATCTACGCGCCGCTCGCCAACCGGCTCGGCATCGGTCAGCTCAAGTGGGAACTTGAAGATCTCGCCTTCCGCTATCTGCACCCGGATACCTACAAGCAGATCGCCAAACAGCTCGACGAAAAACGGCTCGATCGGGAGCGCTACATTCGCGAGTTCGTGCAGTCCCTGCGTGATGCCCTGAAAGAGGCGGGGGTCGAGGCCGAAGTCTACGGCCGGCCGAAACACATCTACAGCATCTGGCGCAAGATGCAGAAGAAGCACCTCGAATTCAACGAGCTGTTCGACGTGCGTGCGGTGCGGGTGGTGACCAAGCGGCTGCAGGATTGCTATGCGGCGCTCGGCATCGTTCACACCCACTTCCACCACATTCCTCGCGAGTTTGACGACTATGTCGCCAACCCCAAACCCAACGGCTACCAGTCCATCCATACCGTGGTGGTAGGGCCCGAGGGCAAGACGGTGGAGATCCAGATCCGTACCGACCAGATGCACCAAGATGCCGAGCTCGGTGTGGCGGCTCACTGGCGCTACAAGGAAGGGGCTCAGGCCGGCGGCAAGGCCAACAACTTCGAAGACAAGATCGAGTGGCTGCGCAAGCTGCTCGCCTGGCAGGAGGATCTTTCCGAGAGCGGCTCCCTGCTCGAGGATCTGCGCAGTCAGGTGTTCGAGGACAGGGTCTATGTGTTCACTCCGAAAGGGGATGTCATCGACCTGCCGGCGGGGGCCACGCCCCTCGACTTTGCCTATCACGTCCACAGCATGATCGGCCACCGCTGCATCGGCGCCAAGATCGACGGCCGCATCGTGCCGTTCACCTATGCGCTGCAGACCGGCGATCAGGTGGAGGTGATCACCCAGAAAGAGCCGAACCCGAGCCGCGACTGGATGAACCCCAACTCAGGCTTCCTGCGCTCCAGCCGGGCGCGGGCCAAGGTGGCCACCTGGTTCAGAAAACTGGATCGGGACAAGAACATCGTCGCCGGGCGCGAGCTGTTCGACAAGGAGCTGGATCGCCACAACCTCAGCATGGCCAAGATCGACAAGGGCAACATGCTGCGCCGCTTCAATCTGGAGAGCACCGACGATCTGCTGGCCGGCATCGGCAGCGGCGACATCCGCATCAACCAGGTGATCAACTACCTGGACACCTGTTACAACAAGCCGACGGCGGAGGAGGAAGATCGCCGCCTGCTGGAGAAGCTGGAGCAGAAGGCCAATGCGCCGTTCCGCCACAAGCCCAAGGATCACATTGTGGTGGAAGGGGTCGGCAACCTGATGACCCACATCGCCCGCTGCTGCCAGCCCATTCCGGGGGATGCCATCCAGGGCTTCATCACCATGGGCCGCGGTGTCTCCATCCACCGGGAGGACTGCGAGCAACTCAAAGAGCTGTCGCGCCGCAACCCGGAGCGGTTGATCGATGCGGTATGGGGGGAGAACTACTCCGGCGGTTACGGTCTCACCATCCGCATCCTCTCCAACGACAGATCCGGCCTGCTGCGTGACATCACCACAGTGCTCGCCAACGAGAAGATCAACGTGATGGGGGTGCGCTCACGATCCAACGTGCGCGAGCAGACCGCCGAGATCGACATGGAGCTGGAAATTTACAACATCAACGCCTTCAACCGGGCGTTGGCCAAGCTCAGCCAGCTCAACGACGTGATCAGCGCCAAGCGCCTCTGATCGTACGCAACACTGCACTCGTGACCGACCGCCAGGTCGGTCACTGTTTTCTCCCGGTAGCATCAAGAAAAGCGAACATCCCATGTCCCAACGTTACGACCTGCCCCAACTGCTCGCCATCATGGCCAAACTGCGCGACCCGAACGGGGGCTGCCCCTGGGATCTCAAGCAGAGCTTCCAGACCATAGTGCCGCACACTCTGGAGGAGGCCTACGAGGTTGCCGACGCCATCGAGACCGAAGATTGGCAGGGGCTGAAAGGGGAGCTGGGGGATCTGCTGTTCCAGGTGGTGTTCTATGCCCAGCTTGGCAAGGAGCAGGGGCTGTTCGACTTTGCCGACATCGTCGACACGGTGAGCGAGAAGCTGATTCGTCGCCACCCCCATGTCTTCTCCGATGCCGACCTCGGCGACGAGCAGGCGGTGAAGGTGAACTGGGAGGCGGAAAAGGCCAGGGAGCGGGCGGCGCTCGACAAAGAGAGCGTGCTTGACGACATCCCCCTCTCGCTGCCGGCCCTGACCCGCGCCGCCAAGATCCAGAAGCGCTGCGCCACCGTCGGTTTTGACTGGAAGACCCTGGGCCCGGTGGTGGACAAGATCCACGAGGAGATCGACGAGGTGATGGAAGAGGCGCTGATGGCCGACGTGGATGAAGAGCGGGTGAGCGACGAACTCGGCGATCTGCTGTTTGCCACCGTCAATCTGGTGCGTCATCTGGGCAAGGATCCGGAGCAGGTGCTGCGGGGCGCCAACGCCAAGTTCGAACGCCGCTTTCGTCAGGTTGAACAGTTTATCGCCGCGGAAGGGCTGAAAATGACCGACTGCAGCCTCGAGAAGCTGGATGCCGCCTGGGTCAAGGCCAAGGAAACCGAACAAAGTTGATTTGGCGCAAGATGGGGGGGCCGGGAGCCTGATAGATTTTTGTTCATTGTTTGGGAGAGGGGGTTTTGGTATACTGTTTCCCCGTCCTGCTTCATCCCCGAAGCACCCCTTAAAATTCCCTAAACTTCTTTCAGGTTCAGCATGACGACAAAATATATTTTTGTAACTGGTGGCGTTGTTTCATCCCTCGGCAAAGGCATTGCCGCAGCTTCTCTGGCAGCCATTCTGGAAGCCCGTGGTCTGGATGTGACCATCATGAAACTGGACCCCTATATCAACGTGGATCCGGGCACCATGAGCCCGACCCAGCACGGTGAAGTGTTCGTAACCGAGGACGGGGCCGAGACCGATCTGGACTTGGGCCACTACGAGCGTTTCATCCGCACCAAGATGACCCGCCGCAACAACTTCACCACCGGTCGCATCTATGCCGACGTGCTGCGCAAAGAGCGCCGCGGCGACTATCTGGGCGCCACCATTCAGGTGATCCCGCACATCACCAACGCCATTAAAGAGCGGGTGATTGCCGGTGCCGAAGGCCATCAGGTTGCCATCGTCGAAGTGGGCGGTACCGTGGGCGACATCGAGTCCCTGCCGTTCCTCGAAGCCATTCGTCAGCTGGCTGCCGAAGTGGGTCGCAACAACGCCATGTTCATGCACCTGACCCTGGTACCTTATCTGGCCGCCGCCGGCGAAGTGAAGACCAAGCCGACCCAGCACTCCGTGAAGGAGCTGCTCTCCATCGGTATCCAGCCGGATGTGCTGATCTGCCGTTCCGACCGCGCCATTCCGGCCAACGAACGTGCCAAGATCGCCCTGTTCTGCAACGTGCCGGAGCGTGCCGTCATCTCCATGAAGGACGTCGACTCCATCTACAAGATCCCGGCGCTGCTGAAATCCCAGAACCTGGACTCCTACATCACCGAGCGCTTCGGCATCGAGTGCAAGGAGGCCGATCTGGCCGAGTGGGAACAGGTCATCTATGAAGAGGCCAACCCGACTGCAGAAGTGACCATCGGCATGGTAGGCAAGTACGTCTCCCTGCCGGATGCCTACAAGTCCGTCAACGAGGCGCTCAAGCACGGCGGTCTGAAGACCCGTCTCTCCGTCAACATCAAGTACATCGATTCCCAGGACATCGAGACCCGTGGCGCCGAGCTGCTGGAAGGTCTGGACGCAATCCTGGTGCCGGGTGGCTTCGGTGAGCGCGGCGTGGAAGGCAAGATCCTGGCGGCCCAGTATGCCCGCGAGAACAAGATCCCGTATCTCGGCATCTGTCTCGGTATGCAGGTTGCGATGATCGAATTCGCCCGCAACGTGGCCGGCATGGCCGGGGCTCACTCCTCCGAATTCAAGAAAGATTGCGCCTACCCGGTAGTGGGTCTCATCACCGAGTGGGTGGATGACGAAGGCAACGTCGAGACCCGGACCGAGAAGTCCGATCTGGGCGGCACCATGCGTCTGGGTTCCCAGCTCTGCCACCTGGTGGAAGATTCCAAGGTGCGTCAGATGTACGGCAGCCCGACCATTTACGAGCGCCACCGTCACCGTTATGAAGTGAACAACAAGCTGCTGCCGCAGATCGAAGCAGCGGGCCTGAAAGTGACCGGTCTCTCCGCCGACAAGAAGTTGGTGGAAATCATCGAGATCCCGGATCACCCCTGGTTCGTGGCCGCGCAGTTCCACCCGGAGTTCACCTCGACTCCTCGTGATGGCCACGCCCTGTTCGCCGGTTTTGTGAAGGCGGCGGGCGAGTATCAGAAGCGTAATCTGAAGTAATTGAAAATAAATGCGGTTGGGGCCCTGTGCCACAGCCGCTTTTTTTGGCATATTTTTGTTGTTTTTTTACGAAACCTGAGGAAATACACATGTCCAAGATCGTTAAAGTGATCGGTCGTGAAATCATCGACTCCCGTGGTAACCCGACCGTTGAGGCCGAAGTTCACCTGGAAGGTGGTTTTGTTGGTATGGCAGCCGCTCCGTCTGGCGCGTCCACCGGTTCCCGCGAAGCGCTGGAACTGCGTGACGGCGATAAGAGCCGTTTCCTGGGTAAAGGCGTGCTGAAAGCTCTCGAAGCCGTCAACGGCCCGATCGCTCAAGCGCTGCTGGGTAAAGATGCCAAGGACCAGGCCACTGTCGACCAGATCATGATCGACCTCGACGGTACCGAGAACAAATCCAAGTTCGGCGCCAACGCCGTCCTGGCTGTTTCCCTGGCCAACGCCAAAGCTGCCGCTGCTGCCAAAGGCATGCCGCTGTACGCCCACATCGCCGAGCTGAACGGCACCCCGGGTATCTACTCCATGCCGCTGCCCATGATGAACATCATCAACGGTGGTGAGCACGCCGACAACAACGTCGACATCCAGGAGTTCATGATCCAGCCGGTTGGCGCCAAGACCCTGAAAGAAGCCGTTCGCATGGGCGCCGAAGTGTTCCACAACCTGGCCAAAGTGCTGAAGTCCAAGGGCTACAACACTGCAGTTGGTGACGAAGGTGGTTTCGCTCCGAACCTGAAATCCAACGCCGAAGCGCTGGAAGTGATCGCCGAAGCCGTTGCTGCTGCCGGTTACAAGCTGGGCACCGACGTGACCCTGGCCATGGACTGCGCTGCTTCCGAGTTCTACGACGCAGAGAAGAAAGAGTACAACCTGAAAGGCGAAGGCCGTGTCTTCACCTCCAACGGTTTCTCCGACTTCCTGGAAGAGCTGACTGCCAAGTTCCCGATCGTCTCCATCGAAGACGGCCTGGACGAATCTGACTGGGAAGGCTTCGCCTACCAGACCCAGAAACTGGGCAAGAAAATCCAGATCGTGGGTGACGACCTGTTCGTAACCAACACCAAGATCCTGAAGCGCGGTATCGACAACGGCATCGCCAACTCCATCCTGATCAAGTTCAACCAGATCGGTTCCCTGACCGAAACTCTGGCTGCCATCAAGATGGCCAAAGACGCTGGCTACACTGCCGTCATCTCCCACCGCTCCGGTGAGACCGAAGACGCGACCATCGCCGATCTGGCCGTTGGTACCGCTGCTGGCCAGATCAAGACCGGTTCCATGAGCCGTTCTGACCGTGTTGCCAAGTACAACCAGCTGATCCGCATCGAAGAAGCCCTGGGTGCCAAGGCTCCGTTCCGCGGTCTGAAAGAAGTGAAGAACCAGGCTTAATCGTCGCCTGTTCTCCGGCTTCACAAAGCCCCGCCATCCGGCGGGGCTTTTTCGTCTGTGTCACCCCCATCCCCGAATTCTGCATTTTTTGTTCCGACCGAACCCATCCGGGACACAGGCTTTCTTTTGTCTTGCCTGCGAATATGGGAAACTAGGCCGCTTGAAGGAGACTCAGTGCATGCGGCTACTCACTCTTATCCTGCTCTTCCTGTTGGGAGGGCTTCAATACGACCTCTGGCTGGGGAAGAATGGCCTGTCTGACTATCGTGAGCTGTCCGATGCCATCACCCGGCAGCAGCAGGACAATCTGGTACTCAAGGATCGCAACAACCTGATTTATCGTGAGATTGATGACCTGACCTCGGGCCTGGAGGCTATCGAGGAGCTGTCGCGCAACGATCTTGGCTACATCAAGCAGGGCGAGACCTTCTACCGCATCATTCCCAAGGACAAAGACAAGGGCTCCAGTTCCGGAGACGCAGCCTACGATGACTGATCATCACAGCGGATTGACCGCCATCGTGCCGGCCGCCGGCATCGGCAGCCGGATGGGGGCAGAGCGCCCGAAACAGTATCTGCAGCTGGCGGGCATGGCCATTCTGGAGCACACCCTGATCCGGCTGCTCTCCCACCCGGCCATCGGTCAGGTCATAGTGGCGCTGGCTCCCCATGATCGCTGGTTTGACACCCTCCCGGTGGCGCAGGATGAGCGGATCCTGCGGGTCGAGGGGGGCGCCGAGCGCGCCTTCTCCGTGCTCAATGCGCTGCACGTGACGCAAGGGGAGTGGGTGCTGGTGCATGACGCCGCCCGCCCCTGCCTGACCCACGGCGATCTCGATCGACTCATCGCCACCGCCATGGCCTGTGGCGGAGCCATCCTCGGCAGCCGGGTGCGCGACACCATGAAGCGTTCCGACGCTGCCGGCAACATCCTCGCCACCGTCGAGCGCGAGGAGCTCTGGCATGCCCTGACTCCGCAGATGTTCCCCACCGGCCCCCTCAAGCGGGCGCTGGAGGAGGGGCTGGCACTGGGCGCCACCATCACGGATGAGGCCTCCGCCATGGAGCGGGCCGGCTTCCCGGTGCGAATGGTGGAAGGGCGGGCCGACAACATCAAGGTGACCCGGCCGGAGGATCTCTCCCTGGCGGGGCTCTATTTGCAGCAACAGGACGCGCGCCGGCCGGCGCGACCCGATTCACCCACAGAGGAGCTGGCATGATCCGGATTGGACATGGTTTTGATGTACACAAGTTTGGCGGGGTTGGCCCCTGCATGCTGGGCGGGGTGGCGGTGCCGTATGAACAGGGTCTGCTGGCTCACTCCGATGGTGACGTGGTGCTGCATGCGGTGAGCGATGCCCTGCTGGGGGCCATCGGCGCCGGCGACATCGGCCGCCATTTCCCCGATACCGCGGCCGAATTCAAGGGCATCGACAGCCGCATCCTGCTGCGGGACGTGTTTGCCCGGGTGCTGAAGGCGGGTTATGCCATCGGCAATCTGGATGTGACCATCATCGCCCAGGCGCCCAAGATGGCGCCCCACATCGACGCCATGTGCGCCGTGCTGGCCGCCGATCTGCAATGTGATTTGAACCGGGTGAACGTCAAGGCGACGACCACCGAACAGCTTGGATTCACGGGGCGCAAGGAAGGGATCGCCACCGAAGCCGTCGTCTTACTGGTGAAACAATAATGCTCGAACAACTGGCCTACCTGCACGGGGCGCCCACTGCCCGCGGCATCCTCAAGGCGCAAGCCGCCGACTTCGTGGTCAATGAAGATCTCGGGTTTGAACCCTGCGGCGAGGGTGAGCACATCTTCGTCCAGGTGCGCAAAACCGGCGAGAACACCGCTTGGGTGGCGGGCCTGCTGGCCGATGCGGCCGGGGTTGCCCGCAATGCGGTGACCTGGGCCGGGCTGAAAGATCGCCACGCGGTGACCGAACAGTGGTTCGGTATTCACCTGCCGGGCAAGGCAGAGCCTGATCTCTCCGTCATCGAGAGCGACAGCATCCAGATCCTGCAGGTGAAGCGCCACAACAAGAAGCTGCGAGTCGGCTATCTCAAGGGCAACCACTTCACCCTGCGCCTCACCGCGCTGGAGCAGGCCGACGGGCTGGAGTCCCGCCTGCAGGCCATCGCCGATCAGGGCGTGCCCAACTACTACGGCGAGCAGCGTTTCGGCCGCGGTGGCAACAATCTGGAGGCCGCCAAGGCGATGTTCGCCGGCAAGCGGATCAAGGATCGCAACAAGCGCTCCCTCTACCTCTCCGCCGCCCGCAGCATGCTGTTCAACGCCATCGTCAGCGCCCGCATCGAGCAGGGGCTGGCCCATCAGCTGCTGGCTGGCGACTGCGTGATGCTCAAAGGCAGCCACTCCATCTTCAGCGAAGAGAGCGTGACGCCCGAGCTGGAGGCGCGTCTCGCCTCTGGCGACGTGCAGCTCACCGCGCCCCAGTGGGGGCGTGGTCGCTCTGCCAGCCAGGGCGCCGCCGCCGAGTTCGAGCAGGCAGTGCTGGCGCCTTATCACGATTGGTGCGAGGGGCTGGAGAAGGCGGGGCTGGATCAGGATCGCCGTCCCTTACTGCTCAAGCCGCAGGCCATGAGCTGGCAGCTGGAGGGGGCCGTGTTGACCCTGTCGTTCTTCCTGCCGGCCGGGGCGTTTGCCACCAGCGTGGTGCGCGAGTTAATGCAGGCCGAAGAGGCCGATCATGGTTTCAGGAATCAGTCCGATGAGAATTCTGGTCAGTAATGACGACGGTGTGCATGCCGAGGGCATCCGTGCCCTCAGCGAGGCGCTGGCCGCCTGTGGCGAGGTCATCGTGGTGGCGCCGGATCGCAATCGCAGCGGGGCGAGTCACTCCCTGACGCTGGAAGTACCGCTGCGGG
Organism: Aeromonas sp. QDB20; assembly: GCF_027707805.1. Classification (NCBI taxonomy): domain Bacteria; kingdom Pseudomonadati; phylum Pseudomonadota; class Gammaproteobacteria; order Aeromonadales; family Aeromonadaceae; genus Aeromonas; species Aeromonas sp. QDB20. Next base: position 78,010 of record NZ_JAPCJC010000017.1, read on the forward strand.
TCACCCGCATCGCCGAAACCGGATATCATGCGGTGAAGGGAACGCCGACCGATTGCGTGCACCTGGCCGTCAACGAGCTGGTGCGTCCGGAACCCGACATGGTGGTGGCCGGCATCAACCACGGTGCCAACCTGGGGGATGACGTCATCTACTCGGGCACGGTGGCGGCTGCGACCGAGGGGCGCCACCTTGGATTCCCCTCGCTGGCCATCTCGCTGGTAGGCAAGACCCATTTCTCCACGGCGGCCCACTACGCGGCCCTGCTGGTGAAAGGCATGATGGTGCACCCGTTGCCTGCCGATCAGATCCTCAACGTCAATGTGCCTGACCTGCCCCTCGATCAGATCAAGGGGATCAGGGTGACGCGCCTTGGCAACCGCCACCGGGCGGAGTCGGTGATCTGCACCGAGGATCCCCGCGGCCAGCCCATCTACTGGATCGGCCCCCCCGGCAGCCAGCAAGATGCGGGAGAAGGCACGGATTTCGCCGCCATCGAGCAGGGCTACGTCTCGATCACCCCCCTGACCATCGATATGACTGCCTACAGCAGTCTGGCAGGGCTGGGGGCTTGGTTGGACCTGCAGGGATGAAGGTGTGATAGTACAGCGCCTGTTAAACCAGCTGATCGCGCAGGACATTCGCGATTTCCGTGTACTCGCGGCGATTGCCAAGGTGCCGCGCCAGCTGTTCGTGGATGAAGCCATGGCCCACAAGGCCTGGGACAATACGGCCCTGCCCATCGGTCACGGCCAGACCATCTCGCAGCCCTACATGGTGGCGCGCATGACCGAGCTGCTGATCCAGAACAATCCGGCCCATGTGCTGGAGATTGGTACAGGATCGGGTTATCAGACGGCGGTGCTGGCTCATCTGGTGGAGCACGTCTACACGGTGGAGCGGATCAAGTCGCTGCAGTTTCAGGCCCGGCGCCGGCTGCGCCAGCTCGATCTGCACAATGTCTCCGCCAAGCACGGCAATGGCTGGCTGGGTTGGCCCAATAAAGGACCGTTTGACGCCATTCTGGTCACGGCGGCCGCCAGCGAGGTGCCGACGGCCCTCACCGACCAGCTGGCCGACGGTGGCAGGCTGGTGTTGCCGGTGGGGGATAGCCAGCAGACCCTGCAGCTGATCGAGCGGTCGGGCTCCCAGCTCACCAGCCGGATCCTGGAGCCGGTCCGTTTTGTTCCCCTGATTGACGGAGATGTCGAGTGAAGTTGTTTTCCCGCCTCTATGTGCTGGTGATGCAGTGGGCGCGCCACAAGTATGCCCCCTGGTATCTGGCGATCACCGCCTTCATCGAGTCGGTGTTCTGGCCCATCCCGGTGGATGTGATGCTGGCCCCCATGGCGCTCGGCAAACCCCGGCGGGCCTGGCACTATGCCGCGCTCGCCACCCTGTTTTCGGTACTGGGCGCCCTGGTGGGTTACCTGCTCGGCTATGCCCTGTGGGAGCCTGTCGTCCAGCCGCTGGTTGTGTCGGTCGGCTATGAGGAGAAGATTGCTGTGGCCGAACAGTGGTTTCAGCAGTGGGGTATCTGGGTGATTTTTATTGCCAGCTTCACGCCGATCCCCTACAAGGTGTTTACCGTCACGGCCGGTCTGCTGCAAATGGCACTGCTGCCCTTCATCGTGACCTCGCTGATCGGGCGTGGCATGCGCTTTTTCCTGGTGGCGGGTCTGATGCGCTGGGGTGGCGAAAAGATGGAGCGCAAGCTGATGCACTATGTGGATGTGCTGGGTTGGCTCTGTATTGGTTTGGCCGTCGTGGCCTATTTCTGGTTTAGTCGTTGAGGATCCACTATGCGTTCGCGTATTTGGCAAGGAAGCAGTGTCGTCGTGTTGTCATGGCTGTTGCTTGCTTGCGCTTCCAGCAAGACCGCCGCCCCCGTCCAGGGACTGGGCAATGACGGTCTTGTTTCCACCATTCCGGCGCGCCAGATGGCAGCCCAGCCCACCATTCAGGGCAACAGCTACACGGTGAAGAAAGGGGATACGCTCTACTCCATCGCCTTCAACTCGGGCAATGACGTGCCCTCGCTGGCCAGCCTCAATGGCATCAGTCCCCCCTACAACATCTATCCGGGTCAGCAGATCCGGCTCGACGCCTCCGGCAGCACCATGGCGGTGGCACGCAGCGCGGGCACCTATCAGGTTCGACCCGGTGATACCCTGAGCAGCATTGGTCGCCAGTTCGGCATGTCGAATCAGACCCTGGCCCAGAACAACAATCTGAGAGCCCCCTTTGCCCTTCAGGTGGGACAGGTGCTGAACGTGCAGTCCTCCGGGGCGAGCAGTGGTCAGATGGTGGCGGCGACTTCGCCGGTGACCGCTCCGGTGATCAGCCAGAGCAGTGGTCCCAAACCCCTGGCGCCGGCGACGTCAGGTACGACCACTCCGTTCATCAAACAAAAAACCGTTGCTCAGCCATCTTCAAAAGAATACGCTCAGGCAAAAGAACAAAAAAACGACAATAAGCCTCAGTCGAGACTTTCTTGGCACTGGCCGACCAAAGGCCGGATCGTCGAGGGTTTCTCTGTTGCAGAACAGGGGAACAAGGGCATAGATATCGCCGGCCAGAAGGGGCAACCCATCTACGCGGCGAGCGGCGGCAAGGTCGTCTATGCGGGTAGCGCACTAAGGGGTTATGGCAAGCTGATCATCCTCAAGCACGATGATGACTACCTTTCAGCCTACGCTCACAACGATGAGCTGCGGGTCAAGGAAGGGGATTCTGTGCAGGGCGGATCTGTCATTGCCAACATGGGTAGCACGGACGCGCCGGATGTGCGATTGCACTTTGAAATCCGGTACAGAGGCAAGTCGATCAACCCGATGAGCCATTTGCCAAAGCGTTAGACCCAGAGAGTTAAGTCTTACTCTGGTGCAGGTCAGGGAGACACGCCATGAGCCAAGAACAACTGGTAATGCAGGATGCAGAGTTAGAGTTCGACGAAGAGCTGGAGAGTCAGGAAGAAGAAGAGATACAGGAAGTTGCGGCCGAGGCCGAAGAGACGATTTCCGATGAGCTGATGGCACCTGAACTGAACAAGGTGATGGATGCCACCCAGCTCTATCTCGGGGAGATTGGCTTCTCCCCCTTGCTCACGGCTGAAGAGGAAGTCTATTATGCTCGCCGTGCCTTGCGGGGTGACAAAGCCGCCCGCAAGCGCATGATCGAGTCCAACCTGCGGCTGGTGGTCAAGATCGCCCGTCGTTACAACAACCGCGGCCTGGTGCTGCTGGATCTCATCGAAGAGGGCAACCTCGGTCTCATCCGCGCGGTCGAAAAATTCGATCCGGAGCGCGGCTTCCGCTTCTCCACCTATGCCACCTGGTGGATCCGCCAGACCATAGAGCGGGCCATCATGAACCAGACCCGTACCATTCGTCTGCCCATTCATGTGGTCAAGGAGTTAAACGTTTACCTGCGCACCGCGCGCGAACTCTCTCATCGCCTCGATCATGAACCGACCGCCGAGGACATTGCCCAGGCGCTCGATCGCTCGGTGGATGATGTGAACCGCATGCTCAAGCTCAACGAGAAGATCACCTCGGTCGATACCCCGATTGGTGGCGATCGCGACAAGGCGCTGCTGGATGTGCTCTCTGACGAGCGCGGCATGGGCCCGGAGCTGGAGTCCCAGGATGACGACATGCGCGCCAGCATAGTGCACTGGCTGGAAGAACTGAATCCCAAGCAGCGTGAGGTGCTGGCCCGTCGCTTCGGTCTGCTCGGCTATGAGCCGGCGACCCTGGAGGACGTGGGGGCCGAGATTGGCCTGACCCGGGAGCGGGTGCGCCAGATCCAGGTGGAGGGGCTGCGCCGTCTGCGGGAGATCCTGCTGGGGCAGGGGCTCTCCATCGAGGCGCTGTTTCGTACCAACTAGTGGTTGCAAAGAGTCTTGGCTGGTTGCCAGGCAAAACAAAAAGGGGCCCATGGCCCCTTTTTCATGTCGACTGGATCCACAGGATCAAACCGGATCCAGCGTATCCAGCGGCCAGCGCGGCACGGCCTTCACGGCCAGCGGCTCGAACACGCCCGCTTTCAGGCGCTGCATGCCGGCATAGGCGATCATGGCGCCGTTGTCGGTGCAATATTCGGTGCGTGGGTAGAAGACTTCCCCCTTGAGGCTCTCCATCAGCTCGGCCAGCTGGGCGCGCAGGTGACGGTTGGCGCTGACGCCGCCGGCGACCACCAGGCGATTGAGACCGGTCTCCTTCAGGGCGCGGCGACACTTGATGGCCAGCGTATCGACCACCGCATCCTCAAACGCCCGGGCGATGTCGGCACGGGTCTGCTCGTCGTCGCCATTGGCGGCGATGGTGTTGGCGGCAAAGGTCTTGAGGCCGGAGAAGCTCATGTCGAGCCCGGGGCGGTCGGTCATGGGACGTGGGAAGGTGAAGCGGTCCTTGAGGCCTTTCTCAGCCAAGCGGGAGAGCAGAGGACCACCAGGATAGTCCAGACCCATCAGCTTGGCGGTCTTGTCAAACGCCTCGCCTGCCGCATCGTCTATGGATTCCCCGAGCAGCTGGTAGCTGCCGATGCCATCGACCCGCACCAGCATGGAGTGGCCGCCAGAGACCAAGAGCGCCACAAAGGGGAACTCGGGGGCCTTCTCTTCCAGCATGGGCGCCAGCAGGTGGCCTTCCATGTGGTGCACGGCGATGGCCGGCTTGTTCCATGCCATGGCCAGTGAGCGGCCAATGGTGGCCCCCACCAGAATGGCGCCAACCAGACCCGGGCCCGCGGTATAGGCGATGCCGTCGATGTCATCCTTGCCCAGTCCGGCCTCTTGCAACGCCGCCTGGATCAAGGGGATCGTCTTGCGCACATGGTCCCGGCTGGCCAGCTCGGGAACGACGCCGCCGTAGTCCGCATGCAGCTTGACCTGGCTGTATAACTGGTGGGAAAGGATCCCTTTTTGATCGTCGAAGATCGCGATCCCGGTTTCATCACAGGATGTCTCTATGCCCAATACACGCATTGCTAAAAAATTTCACTGCTAAAATGAGACGGCTATGGTAACCTTCGCGGGTTTTTTAAACCAGAGCGATCTCTGCGGGTTTACTTTCATTCCCTGTCCAGAGTATAATTTCGCACCATTTTAAGACATGCTGATCGATTGAAGGTCAGCTAACAATTTATCACTGAGGTGAAAGGCACATGCCAGTAATCAAAGTCCGTGAAAATGAGCCGTTTGACGTTGCTCTGCGTCGCTTCAAGCGTTCTTGCGAAAAAGCCGGTATCCTGTCCGAAGTTCGTAGCCGTGAGTTCTACGAGAAGCCGACTACCATTCGCAAGCGTGCCAAAGCGTCCGCCGTTAAGCGTCACGCCAAGAAGCTGTCCCGCGAAAACGCACGTCGTATCCGCCTGTACTAATCAAGGGATCATGCCGTGTCTCTGAAGGATCAACTCAAGGATCAGCAAAAGCTCGCCATGCTTGCCAAAGACAAGCAGCGGTTGGGCGCGATCCGTCTGTTGATGGCTGAAATCAAGCAGCGTGAAGTTGACACCCGTGTCGAGCTCGATGATCAGGATATCCTCGCTGTGGTGACCAAGATGGTCAAACAGCGCCGTGATTCCATCAGTCAATTCGAGGCTGCCGGTCGCCAGGATCTCGCCGACAAAGAGTCCGCCGAGATCGTTGTGTTGCAGGAATTCCTGCCGCAACAGCTGACCGCAGCCGAGATTGCCGCACTGATTGAGCAAGCCATCGCTGAAAGTGGTGCTGCCGTCATGGCTGACATGGGCAAAGTCATGGCTGTCTTGAAGCCGAAAATTCAGGGGCGTGCCGATGTCGGCGCCGTCAGTGCGCAGGTGAAAACTCGCTTGGCGTAACAGGCAACTCTCTTGTTTGGTCAAAGAAGCCGTGCTTCCCTGGGAATGCGCGGCTTTTTTATTTTCTACGCAATGAAACAGGACGGTTATGGCAGGCAGGATCCCACAATCCTTTATCGATGATCTGCTGGTACGCACAGACATTGTCGAGTTGATCGACTCCCGTGTGCGACTGAAGAAAGCCGGTAAGAACTACCAGGCTTGCTGCCCTTTTCATAACGAAAAAAGCCCCTCGTTTACCGTCAGTCAGGAGAAGCAGTTCTATCACTGTTTCGGCTGCGGTGCCCACGGCAATGCCATCGGCTTTGTGATGGAGTACGACGGGCTCGAGTTTCCCGATGCCATCGAAGAGCTGGCCAGCCTGCATGGCATGCAGGTCCCCCGTGAGCAAACGGCGGGGGGAGCCAGCAATAGCCAACCGGCCGTCAGCAAGGATCTGTTCGAGCTGATGAACCAGATTGCGCGCTTCTACGAGAGCAATCTCAAGAACGCGCCGCAGGCGGTGGAGTATCTGAAAGGCAGAGGCCTGACTGGCGAGGTGGTCAAGCGCTTCAACATCGGGTATGCCCCCGGAGACTGGGATCAGGTGCGTCGCCGCTTTGGATCCAGCCGGGAACACGAGCAGTTGCTCATCTCGGGCGGCATGCTGATCCCGCGTGACAGCGGCCCGGGCAGCTATGACCGCTTCCGCGATCGCATCATGTTCCCTATCCGCGACAAGCGCGGCCGGGTCATCGGCTTCGGTGGCCGGGTGTTGGGGGATGGCACGCCCAAGTATCTTAACTCTCCCGAAACGCCCATCTTCCACAAGGGACGGGAGCTGTTCGGTCTCTACGAAGTCAAGCAGGCGCACAAGGATCCGCGTCGGATCCTGGTGGTGGAGGGCTATATGGATGTGGTGGCGCTCGGCCAGTACGACATCGATTATGCGGTGGCGGCGCTGGGAACCGCGACCACCAGCGACCATATCCATACCCTGTTTCGCACCACGGCCGAGGTGGTCTGCTGTTACGACGGCGACAATGCCGGCCGTGAGGCGGCCTGGCGGGCATTGGATAACGCGCTGTCCCATCTGCAGGATGGCCGTGAGCTCAAGTTCGTCTTTCTGCCGGACGGCGAGGATCCCGATTCCCTGGTGCGCCAGATCGGCAAGGAGGGGTTCGAAGCGCTGCTCGACCAGGCTCAGCCGTTTGCCGACTTCATGTTCGAACGTCTCGGGCGCGATGCGGCCCTCTCGGGTGAGGCGGGCAAGTTCGAAGTGGCCAACAAGGCCGCCGAGCTGATCCGCCGGGTGCCGGAAGGCTTTACCCGCGAGGGGTTGATTACCCGCCTCTCCAGCATGATGCGCTGGGGCGAAAACAAGCAGCGGATCGCCGAACTGTTTGCCCGCAACAGCCAGCCGAAGGCTGAGGTGAGCAAGCCCAAGGCGGCCAAGTTGACACCACTGCGCCGGGCGTTGGCCCTGATGGTGCAATATCCGGCGATCACCGCCGAACTGCCGGCCATGCCTGAGCTGGCTGGGCTTCGTCTGCAGGGGATCCAGTTTCTGCTGCAACTGCATCAGCAGATCCTGACTCAACCTGGGGTGACAACGGGTATCCTGCTGGAACACTGGCGCGGTACCAAAGAGGGAGAGATCCTGGCCCAGCTGGCGATGCACGATCTGTTTGAAGAGGTAAAGCTCGACCAGGAGCCCGATATTCTGGGAGAATTGCAGGATACTTTCGTCGGTTTCATCAACCTGTTCCTGAAGCAGCGCATCGAGGAATTGCAGGCCAAGGTGGCGCAGGAAGGGCTAAGCTCTGAGGAAACTCAGGAGCTGATGATGCTGATCAGAGAGGTGCAGATTGAGAAAAGAAATGAGAGTGGGGCTTGATATTTGAGTGATTAACCCCAATATGAATACCGTTGCCCGAATGGACGGGATTAAAAGCAAACATTTTATAACCGCCTGGCCCCGACAATACTGCGGGCAGGGGTTTCTCATGACCGACGCCGCAACCAGACATAGCATGTCTGGCGGTTTTCTATTAGAATTGGCTATTTGCGCAGCAGCGCACTGTACGCGCAACCTAGCAACACCAACCGGATGAGTTCTATGGAGCAAACCCCGCAGTCTCAGCTTAAACTCCTCGTTGCCAAAGGTAAAGAACAGGGCTACCTGACCTATGCCGAGGTGAACGATCACCTCCCGCAAGACATTGTCGACTCTGACCAGATCGAAGACATCATCCAGATGATCAACGACATGGGTATCCAGGTGGTGGAAAACGCCCCGGATGCCGATGATCTTATCATGGCTGAAGGTGGTACCGCCGATGAGGACGCTGCCGAAGCAGCGGCCCAGGCTCTGGCATCTGTTGAATCCGAGATTGGTCGCACGACCGATCCCGTCCGCATGTACATGCGGGAAATGGGTACCGTCGAACTGCTGACCCGCGAAGGCGAAATCGATATCGCCAAGCGGATCGAAGACGGTATCAACCAGGTACAAAGCTCCGTCGCCGAGTACCCGGAAGCGATTACCTATCTGCTTGAACAATATGACAAGTATGAAGCCGAACAGCTGCGCCTGTCCGACATCATCTCCGGCTTCATCGATCCCAACGAGACCGACGACGTCGCACCGACCGCCACTCACATCGGCTCCGAGCTCAGCGAGGAAGATCTGGCTGACGAGGATGAAGATGAAGACGAAGACGAAGATGGTGATGGTGATGACTCCGACGATGATGGCGACGGTGGTCCGGATCCGGAAGTTGCTCGCGAGAAGTTCGGTGAGCTGCGCGCCCAGTACGAGGTAACCCGCCTCTCCATTCAGCAGAATGGCCGCGCGCACGAAGATACCCAGAATGCCATCGCCCAGCTGGCCGACGTGTTCCGTCAATTCCGCCTGATGCCCAAGCAGTTCGATCGCCTGGTCAACAACATGCGCGAGATGATGGAGCGGGTTCGCGTGCAGGAGCGCATCATCATGAAACTCTGCGTTGAGCAGGCCAAGATGCCGAAGAAGACCTTCGTCGCGGCCTTCACCAACAACGAGTGCGAAACTGCCTGGTTCGAATACCAGAAGCAGGCTGGCAAGGCATGGTCTCCCCGTCTGGTGGAGATGGACGAAGACGTGCTGCGCGCCATCGGCAAGCTGCAGCAGATCGAGGAAGAGACCGGTCTGTCCATCGCCCAGATCAAGGACATCAACCGTCGCATGAGCATCGGTGAGGCCAAGGCCCGCCGCGCCAAGAAAGAGATGGTTGAGGCCAACCTGCGTCTGGTTATCTCCATTGCCAAGAAGTACACCAACCGTGGTCTGCAGTTCCTGGATCTGATCCAGGAAGGCAACATCGGTCTGATGAAGGCGGTCGACAAGTTCGAATACCGTCGTGGCTACAAGTTCTCGACCTACGCCACCTGGTGGATCCGTCAGGCCATTACCCGCTCCATCGCGGATCAGGCCCGTACCATCCGTATCCCGGTGCACATGATCGAGACCATCAACAAGCTCAACCGTATCTCCCGTCAGATGCTGCAGGAGATGGGGCGCGAACCGAACCCGGAAGAGCTGGCCATGCGCATGGGCATGCCGGAAGACAAGATCCGCAAGGTATTGAAAATCGCCAAAGAGCCCATCTCCATGGAGACGCCTATCGGTGATGATGAAGACTCCCACTTGGGCGACTTCATCGAAGATACCACCCTGGCCCTGCCAGCCGATGCGGCCACCAGCGAGAGCCTGCGCAACGCGACCCGCGAAGTGCTGGCCGGTCTGACCGCTCGTGAGGCCAAGGTACTGCGCATGCGTTTCGGTATCGACATGAACACTGACCACACCCTCGAGGAAGTGGGCAAGCAGTTCGACGTGACCCGTGAGCGTATCCGTCAGATCGAAGCCAAGGCACTGCGCAAGCTGCGCCATCCGAGCCGCTCCGAAGTGCTGCGCAGCTTCCTGGACGAATAATCCCGGACGTTCCAACCCGGAACAGCAGCCCAAAAGCCCCGCCATGCGGGGCTTTGTTTTATCCGTGGCGATGGGGCGCTGACGATGAACCACGGAACCGCTTGAATATGGATGAAATCTCGCCAAGTGGTTGATATGCCTATGGACTGGCTAACGGACATCCCCTATAATCCACGCCGCAAAAGCACATTTCGGCCCCTTAGCTCAGTTGGTTAGAGCAGTCGACTCATAATCGATTGGTCGCCCGTTCTTATGTAAACCATGATTTCAGTGCATGCTTAAAGAAGTAGTACGAGTCAAGTAAAGCTATGATTTTTAAGGCAGTTGAGTTCAGTTGCTTTAAAAATATGTGCTAGTAAAATGGTGCATAGATGAAACGGCCCCATAGCTCAGTGGTTAGAGCAGTCGACTCATAAGAAATTGTGACCTGTGTCAGTAATGACATACGGAAAAATCGGATGAATTGCTGGAAAGCTAAAAGATAGCGATATCTCATGCCAATCAGCAGCCAAGCTCTTCAAGCGTGGAGAGAAGGTTCAGAGACTAGATGGTTCAGCACGACCTTGCTGTGTAATACATCACTAGCGTCCGACATCCTATCGCTCTGCGAGGATGATGATATAGTCCAGGCCTTTACGAAAGTATCGGGTTAACTGAATCGATTGGTCGTCCGTTCAAGTCGGACTGGGGCCACCACTTTCCAAGCTGTATGTCGCTGTCAAAACCCCGCATACAGCTGTATTGTTAGCAAGACGCAACCTTTCGTTTGAAGTGCGTCACAGGCCTTCATGAAGAAGGCCGCATCCCAAACACCTTCAATATCCTCTCAACAGCCGCCAGCCTGCCTTGTAACTCCCAACTCTCCTCAACTACATCACTGATAGCTTTGCCTATTGCAGGTTCCAGAAAAGGAAAGTCTATGAGCAACACACCAAGTTCATCGCGCATCGCGTCTTGCTTCTCTAATTGAAGGCGATAGTTTTGGGCTCTCGCATCCAACTCATCCAAAACAGCACTATTCAATTTCATATCTTTTTCCTGTTTCAGTTCCGTCACCAGAGCCTCTGGCCCAATAAATTCCTCCTTGAAATGCACTTCATCGAACTTGGGAGTCTTGATGAAATGAGAAAAGCGCCTCCCATCGTCAACGTGCTTTCTCTTTAGAAGACCCAAACGGACTAATTTGATTAGGTTCCAATAAATAATGTCATAACGCTTCCTATGTACCTTCGATTCAGCCTTGGCACCAAAAACAGCAGTTACGCACCCAGTCGCAGTGAAATCGTTCAGCTGCAATCGAATTAGTGCTGTGTAGAGTGCGGTTGGTAACCATACAGCCTGGGAGTCCATAAGTCGCCCTCAGTCTCGAAAGACAAAAATCAGTAGGAATTAAAATTAGGCCGCGGATTATAGTCCCTAGTTGTAGATCAGACAACCTAGAAAATAATATTATGAACCTACTGTGTTACCCATAGGCCCTATTGGGGCCTAGGCCAAAGGCTTAAATATTTTTCTGGAAAATAATTGTTTATATATAAATAAATAGATTTATAAACAAATTTGCTTATGTAATTCTCACTATCATACGGGTATAAATCTCAATTGTTTTGATACTGGCTTTGACCCCACGACCGGAAGAGTCCAGTTCTACGGCCTGGTCTCCGGTTTCAGACGCTGGTTTGTTCTTCAACACTACAAGCGCTTTGCCTACAAACCATTTTTGACCGTCATTGAACTCAGCTATCCATTCCAAGGGGAACTAAAGTGAGCGCAGCAGTGAAGACAGAGAGAACATGGGTATTCGTGTTGTTCATGCTCTATCACCTCTTGAATGCATCGATCCTGTTCATTCAGCCTGTCTATGACTGGTTTAACGATGAATACTCACTGACTGGCCTATATGTACTGCTGATGCCCTATCTCTGGGGTTTGATAACAATACTGGGTGCGATTTTGTTCTTGTCAGATCGCTCTTGGAAATACCTAGCAGGCAATCTACTCGGTGGTTCAATTCTTCTCTTCTGGTGGCTTAGACTGGCATCCCAATATTAGTGAGTATCGTCAGGCATATGAATGAGCAGACCAGGCGGCATCTGCTTGGGCGTGGCTTCATGCAGCGCAAGCTGCAAGCTCACAAGAACCATTCGAAACGAAAACGAGCTCCCGCCTTGTCTATCTACTGGTTGCTGTAGCGCCACACAGCAGCAATAAATCCAGCTTTTCGTTAGCTCTGGTCTGAGATTTTTCAGCCTGGAGCAGCCCCCTCATTACCGGCTCTTATGGTGAGCAGCATGTGATATATTCGGCTCTAAAAGTGAGCCGAATGATGGGCTGGGTCGGTTCATTATTGAGACCTTAGCACGTTGGATGAGGAAATAATGGAACCACTTTGGATTTGGCAACAAGCCGACTGGCCCCATTTTCGTTGGCAGGATAGCGAGATATTGCCCAGATTACGGCACGTTCAACACAGGTTGGGGATCCTAATAGGTAATCATTCCAGGTTGGGGAACTCCGACCAAGCGTTAGATACGTTACTGGCTAACATCATCTCCTCATCCGCTATTGAGGGTGAGCGTCTCAATGCCCAATCCGTGCGATCTTCCCTGGCTAGGCGGTTAGGGAGCTCACAAACTCAGTCCTATCCAGTATCAGAGCGCTCAGAGGGGCTCGCGGCCATGATGTTGGATGCCATCGACAATCATGAACAACCACTGAGTATAGAACGCCTTTACCAATGGCATCGTTGGCTGTTCCCCGTCAACGAATGGTCGGTGCAGCCAGTGAATGTAGGACAGTTGCGAGGAGATGAGCCGATGCAGGTTGTCTCTGGGCGTGTTGATCGCCCCATCGTGTATTTTGAGGCACCGCCCAGAGCAACTCTGGACGATCAACTGGCTGCGTTCATCCTGTGGTTTAATCAGACTCAGAGTGATCCTGTGGTGGACCCGCTTCTTCGTGCGGCGATTTGCCATCTCTGGTTTTTGACCCTTCATCCCGTTGATGATGGCAATGGGCGGTTAGCGCGGGCACTGACCGATCTCGCGTTGTCACAGGCTGACTGCCACAGCATCCGGCTGTATGCCATGTCAGCTGCTATTCTTGGACGGCGGGCAGACTACTATCGGGCACTGGAGTCAGCACAGAAAGGCTCGCTGGATATTACCTCCTGGATCTGTTGGTTTCTCGACACACTGGATTTCTCCATAGAGCTGGCATTACAAAGTATCGCCCGTAGCCTTGCCAAGGCATCTTTCTGGCAGCGGCACTGTCATGACGGCCTGAGCCCAGAGCAAACCAAAGTGATTAACCGCCTACTGGATGGCGGCGAACAGGGTTTTGAAAATGGCATCAGTGCCAGTCAATATCAAAAAGTCGCCGGAGTCAGTAAGCCCACGGCTACACGGCATCTGGCGGAGTTGGTGGATAGGGGGTGCATTGAGAAATTACCTGGTGGCGGACGCAGTACACGCTATCAGATCCACTTGCACACCGAGGGTGTTTGAAAAAACATCGCTATGGGGCGTTAATTTCATTTGGTAGATGAGATCTGCGATTAACGAACCAATGAAGCTCTTTAATTAAATATTGACGCCATGATGAGTGCCGTCAGGCATATGAACGAATAGATTTAACCGACAGTCATGGCTCTCAACTAATCTTTTGAGTGATAACAAACTATCGAGAACATCGGGATCTATTGCAGGAACATCACCAGGCCCGAGATTTGAAAGCAGTTTGGTCACACTGAGACGTACCAGTTGCTCTTCGGCCAGCGCCTTGGCTCTCTGGACAACCTCGGGTGATTCGGATGAAATCATATCCTCCAATGTCCTCCCCATACGGTGCTCCTACTACAGATAGAATTAAAGGCCCACGCCGAGCAGGCATGGGCTCTCAGCATTAGATCAAGAAGTCATCCAGTGCTTTTCCAGCCGCAACTGCTTCTGCGATGGCCTTGGGCATGCGGCCCTGGCCAGTCCATGTCTTCTCCTGACCGCCTTCGGTGTACTTGTATTTTGCAGGACGGGGAGCGCGTTTGGCTTTGACTGAACCCTCGGATTTCGCCGGAGCGGCAGTGCCAACCAGCTCACTCGGATCGATGCCAGCGTCTCTCAGCATCTCGGTAAACTCAGCCAGCTTTTGTAGGCGTTCTGCTGACTCTGCTCTGATTTTGCTCTCTTGCTGCTCACGTTCGGCATAGATTTCGTCAAATTTTTGTTTAGCCTCAACCAACTGCTCATAAGACAGCTCACGCAGTACAGCTCGCAGACTACGAATATTCATCAGTGTTTTCAAAAAATCATTCATTGATAGCCTCATGTATCACATTTTTATATCAGGAAAATTATCTCTCAATCCCAGCATCAGCTCCACTATTTTTGGCACCAAGATGATTCGAAAATTAGCATCTTTTAAAAATCGTGAGCTAAATTGTGTTTGGATCTGCTTAGTGGCCTAGTTCCAATCTGCTATGAAACTATGTAGCCAAAAATTAAATCTAGGTGGTAGTGAGCGTAGAGACCACCTCACCAGATGAGCCGATGAAGGATCTTGATCGGCTCACGAAATGAGCCGATCAACTAATATGATCGGCTCATAGTATGAGTCGATGATACCAATATGCTATTTCGCTCAATCTGGGTTGTGAGGGGATTTACTTTTCTTACTCAACTAAATACGCCCAAATGTATCTGAATTTGCAGCCTCATCGTCAAACATATGATGCCCGCGATGCATCTCCCTCACTGTTGCAAGTGTACCGAAAAAACACATTTCACACAGATGCACCTGGTAACGTTCACCATCATGATGCTGGGAACCATAGCCAAAATCTGCTGACAGGCAGCCATATTCATTGGTTCCAAAAGTTGTTTTTGTACTACAACCACAGGCATCACAGAGGACATCAACTACCTGTTCTGTTGGCACAATTCCTTTTACGAGCATGCTAAGCTCCTAATCAGATGAGAATAGGTGTTATCATACGCGGACTGACTATATATGGTGCAACCTGTTTTTGGTTACTTTTTGGTATCCATGCGAATAAGGGTTTTCACCTCAACAACAGTGGCTCCGATAGGAACACATATCGAACTCAATAACTCACCATTTTCAGTCCTGGTAACCTCGGGATCTCCCTTGTACCAACACCATTCTCGGCCAGTTTTTGTGTCGGCTGCCTCTAAGATGCCACAACGATAATCAAAATTGATGGTCACTGAATGTTCTCTCGGCTAGTTAGCTTGGTTATATCATAGTAAATATATGAGAACTAAAGTCTCATACAGAGCCCAGATAGAATTATGCCCAGAGATTCACAAAAAGTTGATGCTGCCCGCGTGGGGCGCTTCAACCTCTGCATCCAGTGCCTCATCCAACATTGTTCTCAGACACATCGCCACCGCCGCACTGAACAGATAGGATGAGGTAATCGCTTATTGCAATTTCAGTGGAGATGTCCCTATGTCCTATGCTGCTTATCATCCTGGCGAGACAGTAGCTTCTGCCAATGATGTCTTTAGCTCCCTTAGCATACCGATTGACTCATTAGGGGCGCATCTATGGATCGTGGCTGGCGTAGCTCCTAGCATCATTCATCGAGTAGCTGAATTGATGAGTACAGATGTGGGCTTGATATGCCGCTTAGCAGGCATAAGCCGGAGCATAGTTGCCCGCAAACTCAAGATGGGGGCTCCCCTATCAACCTCTCAGGGCACCAAGGTATACGGCGTTGTGCAGGCTCTCGATGCGGCACTATCCCTCAACAAGAACGATACTGCCAAGGCGTTGTCATGGCTAAACAGACCAGCCTGGGGCCTCGGTGGCGTGGCTCCAGCCACATTGCTGAATACACCGATGGGGGTTCAGGCGGTTGTAGATCTGGTGGGGCGGATTGAGCATGGGGTGTGCCAATGACTGGTCACTGTAATGGAGGTATTACGCCGAAGGCGGCGGCTAAAAAAACAGCAAAACAATGTTTTTTCGGGAATTCAGATAATAAGTGCGACACTCATGGATGAATGGCGAGAGGTGGCCAACTGCTGATTGGTGGTACCCTTC
>NZ_JAPCJC010000018.1:0-82039 GCF_027707805.1 Aeromonas sp. QDB20
AGGGTACCACCAATCAGCAGTTGGCCACCTCTCGCCATTCATCCATGAGTGTCGCACTTATTATCTGAATTCCCGCTGTACCCCCAATAAAAAAGGCGACCGGAGCCGCCTTTGTGTCATATCGAAAACGATGACCTGTAGCCTTCAACAAAGAACAGGAACCACAGCGTTCCGATGAGCAAAGACATGCTTAGGCTTTGCGCATCAGGCTGATCAGGATGCCCACGCCCACACAGGTGGCCACGACCAGCATGACCTTGGGAGAGGTTGCGGTCACGTCCGACTGGGTGGCGTCCAGGGCCTTGGCAGCGGCATCAGCAGCGGCTGTACCTTCGGCAAAGGCCGCACCGGTAGACAGGGAGCACACAGCAGCGATACAGCCATTACGGAAATAGTTTTTCATACTCGTTTATCCTCTTTTTGCACTTACGATGACACGGGCAATTGCGCCCAGTTTGAGGCCAGTGATCCAGATTAATAATCCGAAGCCAAAGGCCATTGACACAGTGGATACATCAAATTCAAACCAGCTCGATATATCCGTTAATTTGGCGTGCTCCTGGACAGTCAAGAGCACGTAATTACACGAATCCCCCTCAGCTAAGCGGGCATATCCTTCAGAGGTAATATCTAGACAAAGCATTATCGCGCCCTCGTCGTCGCTCGCTGCGCGCTCTCGCTCCTCCTCCTCGCGGCGCGGTGGTTATACCGGCTGCTTTTTGGTGGGTTGGAAGCCAACAACCACGTTGCGGGTCGGATTCTGGGGATCCGCTTCCAGGACAAGATCCACTGCCACCAATTTCGGGCAGTCGGCCAGCTCTTTAATGGTGGCCGCATCGTTGCGCAGGGCTAATTGGCGCACTTCATAGCCCCAGGAGGTGATATTGCACTCGGGCTTGTTCACGTTATTAGCAACTGCCAGGTATTCCACCTGGGCAAAGTCATAGGGAACCGGCGAGCCAGATTTACGGGAGACGCCATAGCCGTGAGTAACGCGGGTAACCAAAATACCAGTCAGCAGAGACATATTATTTATCCTTTGAAGAACCATTGTTAGGTCGAAAATAATGGCAGCTCGTCCAGGTCAGGAGGAACTGGCATTCTTAACCGCGCTGGAATATCGGTTTCTTCCAGGTGCGCTGTTAATTGGTTAACAATCTTCTCAGGGGATAGCCCCTCGATGTTTGCTAACCAATTGACAAGGCGACCGGCCATTCTGGACATATTAAATACGGCGTTGTCCCTGGACGTTTTGAATTTATTCTTAAAGGTGGTCACACGTACCGGTGTTATTTCTTCCTGGCAAACCGCATCCAGCCATTTGGCAAATTGCGGATACATCCCCGCGAAATAAGGGTCAGGGTTTACCAGGACATCCAGCGGAATGACTCTATCCTTATTGTGTAATTCGCCTTCGGCGCGTACCCAGTTTGGGAACTCGGCCGATTGCATCTGTTTGCCTTTCTCATATATCCGCGCACACTTGCCGTTGATACGGCTGCCCACGTAGAAAGAGCAACCCTTGCTCGGCACCATGCCAAAACGCTTGGCGATGCCCTTGGCCACCTCGGTGATCACGAACTCGCCCGATTCAATCTTCATCCAGGAAGGCGCACGGCCACGCTGCGGGTGAAACTCGCCGGCTTCGGCGCCGGCTATCGCGCCCTGGTAAGTGATGTGCTTGCCGCTGTAGTCATCCAGGGCAAGATCCACCCGAGTGATCCGCAGACCTGGCACGTGAGAGATAACGGAGTGCAAAGCCTGGAAATCGAGGGCCGCACAACCCACACCGGAAAAACTCACCATACAGCCATGGTTAGCCGCACCCCAGCCAATCAGCCCGCAGGGCATTCCGTCACACAGCAGGTCAGCCGAGTTGGCGTAACCGTGCAGACCGGAGCGGCGAGGGCGCATGGTAAAGCGCGGCTCGGGGATAGGGACACCGATGCGGGTATTGAGTTCTTCCAGCCACAGCTCGATCTCGTTACAGCAGAGGGCATCCAGGAACTGGACGCCGTAGCAGTCGATAAGGTCGTTATAGGCCTCCCAATACTTGGCACCCTCGACCACCTCGAACTGGGAGAACTTGAGCAGGTCAGCGCAGACGGCTTTGAGCTCCTGGCGCATGTCGGCGCGGGACTGGTAGCCGGAGTGCAGGGCACGTTCCATCATGTCGGTCATGGAAGGCGTCAGCACCGGGGCAGGGGGCTTGGCTACCCCCTTGAGACTCAACCGCTCAGTGGCCTTGTCAAAGACCCGTGCAGGGGCAGGGGAGGCGGCAGGCTGCTGGCGCTCGGCTTTGTCATAGAGGCGCTCAGTCACCTTGTCGAAGCGGGTGAGGGGAGCGAACCCGACAGGGCGCTTCCACAGATAGCGCAGGCCCTCGACCGGCTGGGCGGCAAAGGCGGCCTGAATGGCCTTGCTCTGGGTCTCGAAGCGCGGGATGGCCTTGAGCAAAGCGCCTTGCTTGGCCAGCTCGGTCATCTGGCGCAGTTCGGTCGGCGCCCAGGTAAACGACAGATAGTCGATCAGGGTTTTGTTGCCGATAACGCTATTTATCGGCATCACGGCACTATGACCAGTCATCGAAAAACACTCCCTGGTCATAGAAGCCTTGCCATGTGTCCTCGGTCACCTCGACCAGCTCAAAGGCGGTGTCGGGGTACGTCATGGACAGATAGATCCGCATCTCGTGCAGGTCGCGGAACATCTCGACCTGACCGGCCACACAGGCGGAGACATCGCCGGTAGGCTCTGCTTGCCAGTAGACCTTGCGCTCGGTGAGCGCCGGCAAATCCTGGTTTTGTGGGCTACAGTGGGTCATAGGTCGGTCAGATTTATTATGAACTGACTGGATTGAATCAGAACTAAATCTAACTAACAACGGGTGACTTTTAGCCCCAATAGGTGTGTTATATGCCCACTCGAAAAAGTCAGGAGACAGTCAAATGGACTCTAAAGCACTGATTCAGGCCTACATGAGAGCCAAAAACTTTAGCCAGTACCAGCAAGTCGCCGCAGAGCTAGGTTTTACCAAGTCGCACATCTCCAGCTTGACCACTGGCAAGGTGCAACTTACTGATGCCACTGCAAAAAGACTGGCCCAAGAAATCGGCCTGGACGTGCAGGAAGTCCTGTTAAGCCTGGCTGCTGTCAGAGAGACGGATCCCGAGCTGAAAAAGGCCTGGTACGACATCCTGGCGAAGTACACCAAAGGAGCCGGCACGGCTGTAGCCCTTGCGGCAGCGGTGTTTCTGGCCCCTAGCCACGGGCATGACTTAACCGCGCATAATGTATATTATGTTAAATACAATATCTTGTTTCCTGTTACCACTTATTGAACTGTGTATAATGGCAACAATTGATCCTATCTCCGACCGGATGTCTTAAGTGGCTGAATTAACATCAGAACAATTAAAACCTGCTTTTGCGATTGAACAGTTTCCTGCCCTCAGCGAGCTCGAACCCATTCCGTTTGCCGCGCTGCAACCCAGGGCCATCTCCGGCATCAAGCGTCTCGCCAGTTTTGATGGCGACTGCCCGGTCATGCTGCTCAACGGTTTCCCCGGGGTCGACTATGAAGATGTCTGCCAGACGCTGATCGCCGCCTCTAATGGCAAGGATGGCGACCTGTTCGATCTCTGCTACACCGAAAACCTGAACAATCCGTTCAAACCCATCTGGCTGCGCCTGCAACCCGGTACCGGCATCGAGTTTTGTGAAATGGTCGGTGAACTGCTCAAGCTGATGAGCCACCATCTGGATGCCGAGCGTCTGGTCACCCGCATCATGCGCAAGCAGAACAATGATCCAAAGATCGATGACTTCCTCTCCGATCTGGCCGCCCATGTGGCACAGGGGCTCGAATTTCAGCACCCGGTCCTCATCAACCTGCTGATCCATCATGAGGAGCAGGAAGCCCCCGTGGTGTATGGCCGCGATCTCAACTGGGATACCCTGTTCGGCTCCATCAACTACCAGACCGAGCAAGGCTCCGTCTATGCCAACCAGCACCTGCTGGAACCGGGCCTGCTGCGTCAGGCCAACGGTGGCTACCTGATCCTGCAGCTGGATGAGCTGCTGGATCAGCCCCACCTCTGGTTCAAGCTCAAAAACGCGATGCAAAAAGGCGAGCTGGACTGGAACGCCTATCAGGAAGGCAAGACCCTCACCCCCTTCTTCACGCCGGAAGCCACCCCCATCAAGCTCAAGCTGATCCTGGTCGGTGACCGGCTCGATGTGGCCGAGTTCCAGATGCTGGACAGAGACATGTCGGAGCGCATCTTCCTGCGCGCGGACTTGGTCTCAGAGGTGAACATCGAAGAGGAGCTGCCTGACTATCTGCAATATCTGGCCTGGCTGCGCGAGCGCTGGAACCTGCTGGACTTCACGCCGGCCGCCCTCGCAGCCCTCTGCCGCCATGCCAGCCGGCTCTGTGATCATCAGGAGTGGCTCTCCCTCTCCGAGGTGCAGCTCTCAGCCATCATGCGCATGGCCGACAGCCTGGCACGTGAGCTGGAAGCGGATGTCGTCACCGACGAGCACATCCGCGGTGCGCTGGAAGAGCAGGATTACCGGCTCAACTACCTGGTCGAGCAGTCCGATCAGGGGGTCATCGACGGCCAGATCCTGCTGCAGACCGATGGTGAGGAAGTGGGTCAGATCAATGGTCTCTCCGTCATTCAGGTCTCAGGGCACCCCTATGATTTCGGTGAGCCGGTGCGCCTTACCGCCACCGTGCATCTGGGGGATGGTGATGTGGCGGACATCGAGCGCAAGGCGGAGCTGGCAGGTCATATCCACGCCAAGGCGATGATGATCATTCACGGTTATCTCTCCAACAAATTTGGTGCCGAAAACCCCTCCCCGCTGTCGGCCAACCTGGTGTTCGAGCAGTCCTACCATGAGATCGATGGTGACAGCGCGTCTCTGACCGGTCTGTGTGCCCTGCTCTCCGCCCTCGCCCGCCAGCCTATCTACCAGCACTTTGCGGTTACCGGCGCGGTCGACCAGTTCGGCAACGTGCAGGCCGTCGGCGGCGTCAACGAGAAGATCGAGGGCTTCTTCCGGGTGTGCAAGATCCACGGCCTCACCGGCAAACAGGGGATCCTGCTGCCCGGTACCAACGCCCAGCAGCTCAACCTCTCTGATGAAGTGATCGCGGCAGTAGAGGCCGGCCAGTTCCATATCCACCCGGTGGATCATGTGGAAGAGGCCATCGAGCTGCTGACTGGTTGTGTTGCAGGTGAGCCGGACATGCCGGATACCCTGTTTGGCCGCATCCAGCAGCGCCTGGATGAGCTCAACGGCACCGAGGCCGTCAAGGGGGGCGTGCTGCGCCGCCTGTTTGGCAGGCTGTTCGGGGTATAAACGAAGTGATCGGAGTTGTTTAGCGAACATCTGTACGCTAAATTGGCCCGGCTTTGACCCATTTTAAGGATAACCAGCGTGACCGTAGACAATTCCACCATTGATGCCCGCCTTTCCCTGTGTGAACAAGGCAAAGACTCGTTTACCCGTGAAGAGCTGCTCGCCTGCAGCCGTGGCGAGCTGTTTGGTGAGGGCAACAGCCAGCTGCCCGCCCCCAACATGTTGATGATGGATCGTATCGTCAAGATCAATGACCATGGTGGTGAGCACGGTAAAGGCGAGATCCTGGCAGAACTCGACATCACACCGGATCTCTGGTTCTTCGATTGCCACTTCCCGGGTGATCCCGTCATGCCTGGCTGTCTCGGTCTGGATGCCATGTGGCAGCTGGTTGGTTTCTTCCTCGGCTGGAAAGGTGGCCCCGGCAAAGGGCGTGCGCTGGGGGTTGGCGAGGTGAAATTCACCGGTCAGATCCTGCCGACCGCCAAGAAAGTGACCTACAAGATCACCTTCAAGCGCGTCATCAATCGCAAGTTGGTGATGGGAATTGCCGATGGCGTGGTGGAAGTGGATGGCCGCCCCATCTACAGCGCCACCGACCTGAAAGTAGGCCTGTTCAAGGACACCACCGCATTCTGATAAGCTGACTGACCACCTGGTCAGACCGCACAACGTAAAGGGGCCGCCATGGCCCCTTTCCTTTTTGCAATGTGTGATGAAGTACCGACTACTTCATGAAGAGGCCTGAGCCCCGCCCTTCCATGGCATCACGCCAACCACCAAGCCAGTGCCCACGTGCATCCAGGCATTGATACGGACACGCTTCTTTCTGTTTGCCGACCACGCCAGCCTGATAACCACGAGCACGAGCTCTTTCCAGACGGTCCCGTTTTTGTCTCTTCATCATCTACGACCCTCTTCCGTGGAACAAAAAAAGCGACCAATTTTTCATCGGTCGCTTTCATCTTTACCCCAGGGGGTTGGCAGGGTCAAACAAAAAATTTCATGCTATCCGGTCATTGTGACACAAGACACTGAACCGCATTAATTTTTAGTGACACAACTTTTTAGCGCTGGAAACGGCGCAGCCAGGCGAATGGCAGGGCCAGCAGAGTCAACCAGAACAGGCTGCCACCACCGCTGCCGCCATCCTGACCGGTCTGGTTGTTGACCGGTGCGTTGGCGACCAAATAACCGGCCGGATCGTTGTTTTTGTAGTCGGTTACCACCGGTGCCAGCTTGACGCTGACCACGGTAGCGTTGGTGCGGTTGTTCAGATCGCTCTCGCTGTTGTAGCGATAGGCGGTTGCGGCCACAGTCCCATTCTCGCTGATGCCGCTGGCATAAGCGATGTGGTAGTAGTAACCGTTCTGGGCACACTGTTTGGCACCCGCATCATCCAGACCGCAGATGAGATCGTTCAGGTAC
Source organism: Aeromonas sp. QDB20 (assembly GCF_027707805.1). Classification (NCBI taxonomy): domain Bacteria; kingdom Pseudomonadati; phylum Pseudomonadota; class Gammaproteobacteria; order Aeromonadales; family Aeromonadaceae; genus Aeromonas; species Aeromonas sp. QDB20. The sequence goes on from NZ_JAPCJC010000018.1 coordinate 6,799, forward strand.
CAGTTGTTGCCGGTCGCCGCGTTGAGCAGGAAGCCTTCCTGCATGCGGTTGGTGCCGTTGACCACGGGTTGGGTCTGATGACGGGAGTCACGCCAGCCAACCACCATGTTGTGGTTGTTGATGGCGGCCGCTTCCGAGCCGGAGCCGCTGAGCGGCTTGTCCTGCAGGGAGACCACGGCGTTGGTGGTCGGCGTGTTCAGGTTGAACACGAACATCTCCACCGGGCGGTTCTGGCCCTTGTTGATACGATAGAGCTGGTTGCCGACCACATAACCGTTGTCGTTGACCCCCACGGCCCAGCTGTGTTGCAGCTTGGCGTCATCCTTGCCGGGCTCGCCTTCGGCCAGCGGGATGATCTGGGTGGTCCCTACCTTGCTGCCATCCAGATCCAGTGTCCAGTAGGCGGCCAGGTTGCGGCCATCCAGGTAGTTGGTGCCGATCTCGCCGGTGGAGGAGTACCCTACCCCATACAGCGTGCCGTTGAATTTGCCCACGCCGAGCGCGGAAGCGGTCTGCACCACTTCGTTGCGGCCCCGGGCATACTCGTTGGCCTGCAGCAGCTTGTTGAAGGTACCGGTACTGTTGACCAGCCAGAAGCTCGCCTGGGTGTTGAGGCCCGGGCAGTAGCGGTAGTCACCGTATTGGCCGTCGTTGCCGGCAAAGCACCAGTTGTAGGTTTCGGAGTTGACGGCGATGTTCTTGCCGGTGGCGGCGGTACCGGTCACCAGATACTGGCCGTTGTCCAGCTTCTTGATGCTGGTCGGCACGCTCAGGCTGTGAGTGCCGGCGCCATCCTTCAGCTCGACGGGGTTGCCCTCCTCGACCACGGCAAAGGCGGTACGCACCTTACCACTCATCTTGTAGCCCGCCCGGGTGCCGGGTACGTCACCCAGCGCGGTCACCAGACCGTCGGTCTCGCCCAGCTGCACGTAACCTACGTTGTTGCGCTGGTCGACACCGTCGAGGAAGTCACGACGCCACTGGTAGGCGAAGTTGCTGTTGTCGTTCCAGAAGGAGTTGCAGACCGAGTTGGAGAGCATGCAGCCCTGCTCAAAGCGGAAGCGGTCAACCAGGAAGTCGGCGAAGCGCACGGTCGAGAAGTGCTCAGCCATGTTGTTCTTGGTGTTGATCCCGATGAGCCCGTTGCCGTCGCCGCTGATCCCGCTGGCGTAACCCTTGTCGGACGCATCGACAATGGTGAAAAAGGGACTTTGTGCCGCCTGGGCATTCAGGCTGGCGCTGACCAGAATGGCCAGCATGGATAATTGCTTTTTCATCTACTTCCTTAGTCCTGATGTTTCAACGCTTCCAACTCCTCCCAGCGGGAGAAGGCTTGTTCCAATGCCGCCTCTGCGGCATTCAGGGCATCCAGTTTGGTCTGGGTTTGTTCCGCAGGCAGGGAGAAGAAACCGGGGTGGTTGATCTCCGTCTGCAGGGCATCCAGCTCCGCCTCCAGCTGTTCCAGCCGGGCTGGCAGATTATCCAGCTCCAGCTGCAACTTGTAAGAGAGTTTCTTCTGTTTTGCCGCGACCGGCACCTGCGTCACGACAGGCTCTGGCGCCTTGCTCTGGGGCTGCTTCGCCGCCTGCTGTGCGGCCAGCTGAGACAGCTGCTGGGCACGGGTGGCCATCATGTCGGCATAGCCCCCCACATAATCACTGATCCGCCCATCCCCTTCAAACAACCAGCAACCGGTCACGGTATTGTCGATGAAACGACGATCGTGGCTCACCAGCAGCAGGGTACCGGGATAGTCCGCCAGCAGCTCTTCCAGCAGTTCCAGCGTTTCGACATCCAGGTCGTTGGTTGGTTCATCGAGGATCAGTAAATTACTGGGCTTCAAGAACAATTTGGCCAACAGTAAACGGTTTTTTTCGCCCCCTGACAAGGCTTTCACCGGAGTGCGTGCCCGTTTTGGCTCAAACAGGAAGTCCTGCAGGTAGCCGAGGATGTGACGGGAGCGGCCGCGCACCATCACCTCCTGCTTGCCCTCGCCCACGTTGTCCACCACCGTCTTCTCGGGGTCGAGCTGTTCGCGGTACTGATCGAAATAGGCCACTTCCAGGTTGGTGCCCTGACGCACCGAGCCGCGGGTTGCCTCGAGCTGGCCGAGCAGCAGCTTGATCAGGGTCGACTTGCCACAGCCGTTGGGGCCGACCAGCGCAATCTTGTCGCCACGCAACACCTGCAGATCCAGCCCCTGAAACAGGGTGCGATCGCCAAAGTCGAGACCCAAGCCTTCACTTTCAAATACCAGCTTGCCGGAGCGGCCCGCTTCGTCCAGCTGCAGCTTGGCCTTGCCCTGCAGCTCACGGCGCTGGGTCCGCTCCATGCGCATCGCCTTGAGGGCACGCACTCGTCCCTCGTTGCGGGTACGGCGGGCCTTGATCCCCTGGCGCACCCACACCTCTTCCTGGGCCAGCTTGCGATCGAACTCGGCATTTTTCAGCTCCTCGACCCGCAGCCACTCCTCCTTGCCCTGCAGGTACTCGTCGTAGTTGCCGGGCCAGGAGGTGATCACGCCGCGATCCAGATCGATGATCCGGGTCGCCAGCTTGTGGATGAACTCCCGGTCGTGGGAGATGAAGACGATGGCGCCGCGAAAATCCTTGAGGAACTCTTCCAGCCAGTTGATTGCATCGATGTCCAGGTGGTTGGTCGGCTCGTCCAGCAACAGCAGATCCGGATCGCAGGCCAGCGCGCGGGCCAGAGCCACCTTGCGCAGCCAGCCGCCGGAGAGGCTGTCGAGGGTCACGTCGGGATCCAGACCCAGCAGGGTCAACACCTGGTTGATGCGAGTCTCGAACTGCCAGCCGTTCTGGTAGTCGAGCTGCTCCTGCAGCTGGCTCATCTTGCGGATGTTGGCATCGGAGGCATCGTGTGCCAGTTCCATGGAGATATGGTGATACTGCTTGAGCAGCTCCCCTACCCCGGCCAGCCCTTCGGCGGCGTAGTCAAACACGGTGAGCTCGCTCGACGCGGGGGGATCCTGCTCGAGACGGGTCACTTTCAAATCTTGTTGCAGCACCAGACGGCCGTCATCCAGCGGCAGTTCGCCGGCAATCACCTTCATCAGGGTGGACTTGCCCGCCCCGTTGCGCCCCACCAGACAGAGGCGCTCGCCCCGCTCGATGGTGAGCTCGGCCTGATCGAGCAGCGGAAAATCACTGAACGACAGGGAAGCGCCGTGCAATGTCAAAAGAGCCATTCTTGTTCCTTCTTGCTAATGAAAAAACGGGCGGCAGACTGAGTCTCCCCCCGTTTCATCGTCAAATCGCCCACTACTCCCGGGCGGCAAGCCACGCTTGCAGCTCCGTCAGGGTAAAGGGCCAACCCAGTTCACGCCCGGCCTCGTCGCGCACAACCGGAATGCGCACCCGGTAGGCCTCGAGCCAGTCGGCGTCATCCAGGATGTCGCAGCGGCGGGTCCTGCCGGCAAGGCCGGCCTGCTCCACCAGCCCCCACGCCTGTTCGCACAGGTGGCAACCGTCGGTGTGAAACAGGGTCAGCATCAGCCTTGGGCCTCGGCATGAGTGATGATCCAGCAGTTGTGGATATGCTGGTTGCGCTCGAAATCCTTCGGCCGGGTCTTGCCGGTGATGTTCTGGGCCTTGAGACCGATGGCCTCGAGACCTGCCAGATCCATCTTGAAGTGGCGCTTGTTGTTGGAGAAGACCAGGGTGCCACCCGCAGCCAGCAGACGCTTGAGGTGCTGCATCAGCAACAGGTGATCGCGCTGTACGTCGAAGCTCTCGTCCATCCGCTTGGAGTTGGAGAAGGTGGGCGGATCGATGAAGATGAGGTCGTACTGCTCGTCCGCCTCGGAGAGCCACTTCAGGCAGTCCGCCTGCACGAACTTGTGTTCGCGGCCCACCAGCGAGTTGAGGCGCATGTTGTCCTGTGCCCAGTTCAGGTAGGTGCGCGACATGTCAACCGTGGTGGTTTCACTGGCACCGCCCAAACCCGCGTGCACGGTGGCACTGCCGGTGTAGGCAAAGAGATTCAGGAAGCGCTTGCCACGGGCCATCTCGCCCAGCATGCGGCGGGTCTGGCGGTGGTCGAGGAACAGACCGGTATCCAGGTAGTCGTAGAGGTTGACCCAGAGGCGTGCGCCGTACTCCTGCACCTCCATCCGGTGTTGCTCTTCGGAGAGCTTCTGGTACTGCTGTTTGCCTTCCTGACGCTCGCGCACCTTCAGGATCACCTTCTCGCCGTCCATGCCGGTCACCTTGATGGCGGCCTGCACCATGTCGAGCAGGCGCTGACGGGTCTTCTGGGCGGGGATATCCTTGGGCGCCGCGTACTCCTGCACCACCAGGTAGTCCTGATAGCGGTCGATGGCGGCGTTGTACTCCGGCAGATCGGCGTCGTAGAGACGGTAGCAGTCGAGGTTCTCTTTCTTCGCCCACTTCTCGAGGGCCTTAAGGTTCTTGCGCAGACGGTTGGCAAAGTCCTGCGCCACCTCTTTTTGGGAGGCCACGGAGTCCAGCGCGATCTGATAGTTGCGCAGCTGACACTCGAGCGCCCCGTTGAACAGGCGGTATTGCTTGTCGGCGCGCAGGCGCAGACAGCTCAAAAGCTCGGGGGAGGCAGAAAGGATCGAGACCTTCCACCCCTGGAAGCTGCGACGCAGGGCATCGCCAAGGGCCTGGTGCACCTCCAGCAGCGCCGGGAACTCGCCGAGACGCTCGCCATAGGGCGGGTTGGAAATGAGCATGCCGACCTGACGGGTCTCCCCTTCCGCCGCCATGGGCAGCGGGTTTTCCAGGGCGGTCGCATCGGCCTGTTTGAAGGTGATGAGATGGGCCACGCCGGCGGCTTTGGCGTTGTCACGGGCTTTGAGCAGCACGCGGGAGTCGGCATCACAACCGAACAGCTTCACCTCGCAGCGCTGCATGCCGCGTTTGGCGCGCACTTGCGCCTCCATCATCAGGCTCTGCCACAGTTCGCTGTCATGTTGCAGCCAGCGATCGAAACCGAAGCGCTCGCGGCGCAGGGCCGGCGCCATGTCGGCGGCGATAAAGGCCGCTTCAATCAGCAGGGTACCGGAACCGCACATGGGGTCCATCATGGGCTCACCGGCCCAGCCGCTACGGGCGATCATGGCCGCGGCCAGGTTCTCTTTGAGCGGTGCCTCACCGGTGCCCTGACGATAGAAGCGCTGGTGCAGCGCGGGGCCTGACAAGTCCAGCGTGATATTGGCCTTGCCCTTGCCCAGATGGGCCATGATGCGAATGTCCGGGGATTTCTTGTCCACGTCCGGGCGCACATGACCACGCTTGGTGAAGCGATCGACGATGGCGTCCTTGATCTTGAGCGCGCCGTACTGGGTGTTGCGAATGGAGGCATTGGTACCGGTGAAATCCACCGCGATGGTGGCGGTGCCGGAGAAGTGCTCTTCCCAGGGAATGGTATGGGCGCCCAGATAGAGGTCCAGATCGTCGTTCATCTGGAACTCGGAGAGCACCAGCACGATGCGGGAGGCAAAACGGCTCCACAGACAGGCCTTGTAACCGATGGCCAGCTCGCCGCAGAAATGGACGCCGGCCACGGTCTCGCGGACCTGCTCTGCACCCAGATTGGTCAGCTCGACGGCCAACAGGTTTTCCAGCCCCTTGGGGCAGGTTGCAAAAAATTCTTTCATCACGCTCACGGGGAAGCCATAAAAATAGTGCCGCATTATACCTTAAGCGACGATCCGGAGCAGCAAAAGCTTGGGCATGTCTGCATAAAGAGCGTGCAGTTGACCCTGAGGCTGTGGTTGCGCCTGCACGGGATGAAGGCCGGTAATGGTGACATTGATGACAAGCGAGTGACTCCGTAACGACAGCACACGCAACGCCAATGCGAGTGATGGCACCAAAAGCAGCATCGGCTATTTTGCGAGCAAGTCTTGATCCGTTATCCGGATATATATTATTCCTCTCGCCCTATTCTAAATTGCCACATTTGACAGGAGTCAAACAAAACTCAAATCGTTATTATTCTTCACGACAGAGCAAGTCCTTTCTGTAAACCCCGTGCTTTGCCCTCCCGTTATCGTCCGTAAACGGGAGGGCTATTTTTTACATCCCCTCCCCGTTTATGCCGACATTGCCCCGCCTGTCATATCTATCAGGTTTCAAGAGAAACTACAGGTTTTAGAATAGCCCCGTGTTGTTGATACAACAGCTTATTCCTCCTGTAGTGTGTGTTTGTCGCCCTCGCCTCAAATTGACGTGAGGGCATTTTTTCATACGAACAGATAACGCGAAGATAATAATGGGGCTGGTCAGGATGAGGCTGGATTAACAAGGGAAATATGTGATGACGAGTCATGACAGAGTAAAAAACCAGTGCGCCTCGCCAAGTTAACGGTCAACCAACTTGGCGATATTGCGCCTGAGCCGCGGGTCTTGAGCTCATGCGATTGTTCATCACCTTAATGACACCAAACTTTGGCAGCGTCTTGCTGGTGGTCAATATCAGATCGTCGGTCAGGTTCAAACAGACGCTGGCCTGATCGCCGGCTTCAATCACCAGAAACTCCCCCTTGCCATGAGGCGTCCCCATGCACACCAATGCACCGGTTTCCGGAGTGATAACCGGATGGGTTTCGCCAAAGAACCAGCTTTGTGGCATCAAGGGTTTGTAAAAGCGGCTGACGGCGATGGCATTGAGGACCAGCTGCACCTGATGGGGCACGCTCCACTCCAGTTCTGCCACCCTGTCCATCAGCTGATAATAGAGCGCGGCATCATCCACACAAAACGGCTGGGTGGTGAAGGAGCTAGGCACCAATTGCCGCCCTTTATATTCGGTGGCAAATATCATGCGGTCGGATAAATCCAGCATCAGGCGATCGTCATGAGCATCATAATGCCACTGCCAATTGTCATTGGGTTGGATACACATGGAGGTGCCCTTACTGGAAGTCGTTACTCGACTTTATTCCATGTCGAGAATTTCAGCAACTTTAAATAAAGGGCACCGATTTATTTCTTATATATGGGTCACAATCTCTTTGACCAGATCCGGGCCTTTATAAATAAAACCGCTATAAATCTGGACCAGACTGGCACCCGCCGCCAGCTTCTCGCGGGCCGCCATGGCGCTGTCGATGCCGCCGACCCCGATAATGGGCAGCGCACCATTCAGCGCCTTGGCCAGCTGGCGGATCACCTCGGTACTCTTGTGCTGCAGAGGACGACCGCTGAGTCCCCCCGCTTCACCGGCATGGGGCATGTCATAAATCATGTCGCGCTCGAGGGTGGTATTGGTGGCAATCACGCCATCGATGCCATTTTTTATCAAGGATGCGGCGACTTGATTAATTTCATCCGGGGTCAAGTCCGGGGCTATTTTAACGGCCAGCGGCACGTATTTCTTATATTGTGCGGCCAGCTCCTGCTGACGAACCTTGAGGGCGGCCAACAGTTCATCCAGTGCCTCGCCATATTGCAGCGAACGCAGCCCAGGGGTATTGGGGGAAGAGATATTGACGGCGATATAACCGGCGTGGTCATACACCTTGTCCATGCAGATCAGATAATCATCCTTGCCCTGCTCGATGGGGGTGTCCTTGTTCTTGCCGATATTGATGCCGATCACCCCCTGATATTTGGCCTGCTTAACCTGAGAGACCAGGTGGTCGACCCCTTTGTTGTTGAAACCCATCCGGTTGATGATCCCCTCGGCCGGAATGACCCGGAACAGACGGGGTTTGTCATTGCCGCTCTGGGGTCTGGGGGTGACAGTTCCGACCTCGATAAAACCGAACCCCATGGCCCCGAAGGCATCAATACACTCACCGTCCTTGTCGAGCCCGGCCGCCAGACCCACCGGATTGGCAAAAGAAAGCCCCATGACGGTGACGGGGCGTTTTGGCAGGGAGTGGCGGAAGAAACAATCGAGCGGTGTACCGAGAAGGCGGGGCAAATATTTGATGGAGAGATCGTGCGCCTGTTCCGGATTGAGCTTGAACAGGAAATGCCTGGCGAGAGGGTACAGCATGTTTGCTCCTTAAAAAAAGCCCCGGCAACTGGCCGGGGCTTTTGGGGTTATGCCGAGGTTCGGCAATTCAACTGGAGCAGGTTCAACTCCCGCAAGGCCACCGAGAACTTGGCGAACTCGTGAGTGCTGGTGGTCTTAAAGTCGGCCAACATGTGGGTCCAACGGGACAAGAGTTGCTCATGCTCCGAAATCCAGTCGGCCAGTATGGTAGCGCATTCTCCCTGATCTTTGCACCCTTCCAGTACCACGGAAGTGAGACTGCGTTGCTGCCAGTCCAGATCTTCGCGGAAGGAAGCCCGCGCCATCGCCTGCCAGTGGTTGCCCACCGGTTGATGATTGATCTGGTCGAGGAACCAGTGCAGATCCAGCTTGGCGCCGAGGCGATAGTAGACGTTGGCGGCGCGCAGGATGTCGGTCTTGTGCTCCGCGGCAATCTGCGCCAGATCCAGGCTGGAGAAGAGGCTGCTCATGTGGGCCACCTGACGGGCGATGGCTTGTGGCACCTGCTTGGCCACCAGGGCGGCGACCGCCTGCTGGTGCTCGGCCACTTCGCTCTCGTCCATCACCTCGTAGAGGTGCTGACCCAGCGTCTCGAAGGCCGGACGGAAGAAGGCGATGTTCTCGCTGATGCTCCAGCTGCGGTTGCGGGCGCGCAGGAACCAGCGGGTGGCACGGCGCACGATGCGGCGGCTGTAGAACATCAGTTCGAGCTGGGTCTGGGCGTCCACCAGGTTGTCACACCCTTCGATGTCGCGCCACAGCTGGTTGAGGCCAAACACCTCGCGCGCCATGGCGAAGCAGCAGGCCACTTCCGCCACCGAGGCACCGGTCTCGTCCTTCATCCGGCTGGCGAAGTTGAGCCCCATGTCGTTGACCAGCATGTTGGCCACCCGGGTCGCGATGATCTCGCCGCGCAGCGGATGCTGAGCAAGCGCCGCCCCGAACTGCTGCTGCAGCTTGGCCGGGAAGCTGGTCACCAGCATGTTGGCGAGGAAGGGCTCGTCGGTCACTTCCGGGCAGTTGAGCTGCTCTTTGAGCACCATCTTGCCGTAGGCCACCAGCACCGCCAGTTCGGGTCGGGTCAGCCCCTGCCCAGCCGCCATCCGCTCGGAGAGCTCTTCGTCGGAGGGCAGGAACTCGAGGCCGCGGTCCAGCTTGCCTTCCCGTTCCAGCCCCTGGATGAAGCGCTGCTGCTCCTTGAGCTGCTCGGCGCCGCGGAAACTGGTCACCGAGATGGACTGGGACTGGCGATAGGCGTTGGTGATGACAATCTGCGCCACGTCGTCGGTCATCTCGTAGAGCATCTGGTTGCGCTGCTTGAGAGTCAGGTCCCCTGCTGCCACCAGCTGGTTCAGCAGGATCTTGATGTTTACCTCGTTGTCGGAGCAATCCACGCCGCCCACGTTGTCGGTAAAATCGGTGTTGATGCGACCGCCCTGGCTGGCGTACTCCACCCGGCCGAGCTGGGTGAAGCCCAGGTTGCCGCCCTCACCCACGATACGGGCCCGCAGATCGCGGCCGTTGACCCGCAGCACGTCGTTGCTGCGATCGCCCACTTCGGCATCGCTCTCGCGGGCACTCTTCACATAGGTACCGATGCCGCCGTTCCACAGTAGATCGACGTTCAGGCAGAGCAGGGCCTTGATCAGCTCGTTCGGGGCCATGCTGGCCTTGTCGGTACCGAGCAGGGTCTGCATCTCGGGGCTCAGCTTGATGGACTTGGCCGAGCGCAGGAAGATACCGCCCCCTTGGGAGATGAGTTCCCGGTTGTAGTCATCCCAGCTTGAGCCTGGCAGCTCGAACAGGCGCTTGCGCTCGACGAAGCTCTTGGCTGCATTGGGGGTCGGATCGACGAAGATGTGCATGTGGTTGAAGGCGCCCACCAGCTGGGTGTGCTCGGAGAGCAGCATGCCGTTGCCAAACACGTCGCCGGCCATGTCGCCGATGCCGACGCAGGTGAAGTCGGTGGTCTGGCAGTTGACACCAATCTCACGAAAATGCCGCTTGACCGACTCCCAGGCGCCGCGGGCGGTGATGCCCATCTTCTTGTGGTCGTAGCCGACCGAGCCGCCGGAGGCAAACGCGTCGCCCAGCCAGTGGCCGTATTCGAGGCTTATCTCGTTGGCGATGTCGGAGAAGGTCGCGGTACCCTTGTCGGCGGCCACGACCAGGTAGTAGTCATCCTCGTCGTGACGCACCACGGATTTGGGCGGGATCACCTCACCACCGATGATGTTGTCGGTCACGTCCAGCAGGCCACGGATGAACAGGCGATAGCAGGCCTTGCCCTCCTCCTGGATCACGGCACGGGGCGCCCCCGCCGGCATCTGTTTGCAGTAGAAACCGCCTTTGGCACCAACCGGCACGATGACGGTATTCTTCACCTGCTGGGCTTTTACCAGACCCAACACTTCGGTACGGAAGTCCTCCTTGCGATCGGACCAGCGCAGACCGCCACGGGCTACCTTGCCCCAGCGCAGGTGCACCCCTTCCACCCGCGGCGAGTAGACGAAGATCTCGAACTTCGGCAGCGGCAACGGCATGTCGGTGATGCTGGAGGGGGCCAGCTTGAAGGAGACGTAGGGCTTGATGTTGCCCGCCTTGTCCAGCTGGTAGTAGTTGGTGCGCAGGGTGGCGTCGATCATCTCCACATAGCGGCGGATGATGCGATCGTCGTCCAGGTTGGCAACCTGATCGAGCTTGGCGGCGAGCTGCTCGTGCAGCTTGGCCTGTACCTTGGCGTCCTGCTTGCCGGCCGGATCCAGGCGCTGTTCGAACAGGGTGAACAGCAGCTGGGCGATATCCGGGTAGCGGGTCAGGGTCTCTTCGATATAGGACTGGCTGAAGGAGACGCCGGTCTGACGCATGTATTTGGCATAGGCGCGCAGCACGGATACCTGACGACCGGTGAGGCCGGCGCCCAGCACCAGCCGGTTGAAGCCGTCATCTTCCAGTTGCTTGTTCCAGATGGCCGCAAAAGCCTGCTGGAAGCGTTGCTGGCTCTGCTCCAGATCGAACGGCTGCTCCCCATGCAGCAGCATGGAGAAGTCGAGGATCCAGAAGATGTCGCCCGCCGGGGTGCGCACCTGATACGGGGTTTCGCCGATGACCCGCAGCCCCATGTTTTCCAGCATGGGCAGCACATCGGAGAGGTGGATGGGTTCAGTGCGGTGGAACAGTTTTAGGCGGACCCGGCGATCGTTCTCTTCCTCCTGGGCGCGGTAGAACAGCATGCCGAGCGGATTGGCCTCGCTCAGGTTGTCCAGCTCCATGATGTCGGCCACGGCGGAACCCGGCAGCACGTCTTCCTTGTAGGCGCGGGGGAAGGCGGTGCTGAAACGGCGGCGCAGCTCGTTACCACGGGCTTCACCGTAGTGAGAGAGCAGCACGGAGTCCAGACGGTCATCCCAGCTGCGGGCCGCTTCAATCAGGTTGTTCTGTACTTCGTTCACATCCACATCCACGTTGTTGTTGTTGACCCGCACTATGTAGTGGGTCCGAGCCAGCACGCCCTCGGTGAAGTAGACGTTGAACTCCACCTCTTCGTTGCTGCCAAAATACTTCTGCAGGATCTGCTGGGTCTTGACCCGCAGCGCCGTGTTGTAGCGCTCCTTGGTGACATAGACCATGCAGGAGAAGAAGCGGCCGTAGACGTCGCGGCGCACGAACAGGCGCAGCATGTCGCGCTCCTGCATCTCCAGCACCCCAAGACCGGTGGCCAGCAGCTCCTCTTCGCGAGCCTGGATCAGCTCATCGCGTGGGTAGGTTTCCAGTACGTTCAGCAGCGCCTTGTAGGCATGGGAACCCTTCTCGTGACCGGAGGCGGCCATGATGCGCTCGAGGCGGTGGCTGATGAGGGGGATCTGGGTCGCGCTGGTGTTGTAGATGGAGGAGGCATACAGACCGATGAAGCGATCTTCGCCTACCACCTTGCCATGTTCGTCGAAGCGCTTGATGCCGATGTAGTCCACATAGGCCGGGCGATGCACCCGTGATTTGCTGTTGGACTTGGTGAGGATCAGCAGGGAGGAGCTCAGGGCCGCGTGACGGGCACTGGCCGGCATGGTGCCCAGGCGCTGCCCCTCATCCTTGATGGAGTTTTTCATCAGACCCAGGCTCGAATCCGGCTGTGGCAGGATCTCGTGATCCCCCTCCACCGCCTTGACGTCGTAGCGACGATAGCCCATCAGGGTGAAGTTGTGAGCGGCCACCCATTTGAGGAAGGCGACGCAGGAGTCTACCTCGCCCTTGCTGACCGGGTGTTTGCGTTTGGGCAGCTCGTCGATGATCTCGTTCAGGCGTGCCAGCATGGGCTGCCAGTCACCGACCGCCAGGGCCACTTCACCGGCCACTGAGTTGAGCTCGGCGGTCAGCCCTTCCATCTGCTCCTCGCTGGTAAGGTGATCGATCTCGATGAGGAAGGCTGTCTCGACGGAGGTCTGTTCGGCCGTGTTGTCCAGATCCAGAATGGCGCTGATCTTGCCTTCACTGCCGCGAATGAGGTGCAGCGGCTGGTGCAGCATCATGTGCGCCGTGATGCCCCGGCGCTTGAGCGCCATGCGGATGGAATCCACCAGGAAGGGAGAGTCCTGCAGGATGATTTCGACGATGGTATGGGGAGACTGCCAGCCGTGGCGGGTCAGCTCGGGATTGTAGACCCGGATATAGGGCTCTGTGCTGGTGCGCTGGTTGAGCGCATTCCACAGGCTGAGCGCGGCGCCATAGAGATCGCTGTCATTGCGATCGTGCAGATCGGTGCTCGCCATGTTGCCGTAGAACTTGGCGACGAAGCACTCGACCAGGGAGGCACTCTTCTTGGGCAACTTCTGATGGATCAGGCTGAGAACGTTTTCGAGCAGAACTGAGGTAGGGGCGTCTTTCAATGCCATTTCTATATTCCTTATCGGACGACATTAACCACCGACACAGAGACATCCACCCTGGATGCCCACCGGTACAGAGTTGCTGCGAAGTGTAATGTCTTGGATCAAGGAAGGCGAGCAAAGGTGATAATGAGTTGTTAAAAACAAGGGGCAGATCACGCCTTAAGCTGTGAAAAATTTTGCCGTTCTGGCAAAAAACAGAAAATCCCACTGGATGGTTACGGATTTACCGGATAGATAGTGACTGAAAGCAGTGAATTACGCGGAAATATGTTCAAGTTTTGTTAATTTATGCGTTCAAGGCTGATAAAGCGATAATCGTCCTGGGTTTTGAGGCGAAAGTAGCCATGTACCCCGCTGATGGCGACGAAAGGCCGGATTTTCTCAATGCCCAGTTCCAGGGTCAGCCCCTGCTCGCTGCGCACCACCAGCCGTTTGGCATGGCCCTGGTACATCAGCATGACCTCGTCATGGCTCAATGAGAGGCGAAAGGTAAACTGCTTCACGATGACTCCTCTGGTCGTGGTTGAAGACTCACGGTAAAGGGCGGGAGATGACTCCCCCGCCCGCTCGTGCTTACTGCTGCAGCGCCTTGCTCACCTTCTCGAACAAATCCCGCGCCAGCCCCTCGAGGTTGGCCAGACGGGTCAGCTCGGTGCGGATCAGCGCCTTGCGCCCCTCATCGAGCCGCTTGAACTGGATGAGCGGAGTGATGAGGCGGGATGCCACCTGCGGATTGACCTCGTTGAGCTCGATCAGCAGATCGGTCAGGAAGCGGTAACCGCGACCATCGCGCGCATGGAACTGCACCTGGTTGTTCATGGCAAAGCTGCCCACCAGCGCCCGCAGCCGGTTCGGATTGCGAATGCTGAAGGTGGGGTGCGCCATCGCCTGCTTCACCTCTTCCAGCACGTCTTCTGCCGGCTTGGCACCCACCAGCCGCAGCCAGTTGTCCAGCACCAGTCCGTCCTTGGCCCACTTGCCCTCGAAGTCGGCCAAGAGCTCGGCGCGGCACGGCAGCAGATGACTGTTGGCCACCTGCAGCGCCGCCAGGGTGTCGGTCATGTTGTCGGCGGCCGCATATTGCTGGCGTACCAGCAGATCGGCGCTGCCGGCGTCGAGGGCCGCCAGATAGCCCAGCACGACCCCCTTGAGCGCCCGCTTGGCCATGTCGGCGTGCACCACCTGATAAGCCGGCAGGCGCAAACTCTCGTAGCAGGCCACCAGACGGGCCCCGAAGGCCTGGGCCAGCGAGGTCTGGATCTCGTTGCGCACCTGATGGATGGCGTCGATGTCGGCCACCTCGAACAGCTCGGCCAGGGTCGCCTCACCCGGCAACGCCAGGATCTCCGCCTTGAGGGCCGGATCCAGCTCGCCGTCGTCCAGAATGGCAACAAAGGCCGCCAGCAGGGTCCGGGAGAGCTCAACCCCCTGCCCTTGCTGAGTCCGGGCCACGCCTTCGATGACCGCCTTGTTGATCAGCATCTGCGCCGCATCCCAACGAGCAAACTCGTTGCGGGCATGGCGCATCAGGAAGGCCAATGCCTCGTCGCTGTAGTCAAAATGCAGTTTGACCGGCGCCGAGAAGTCCCGCAGCAGGGAGGGCACCGGCTTGACCGATACCTTGTCAAACACGAAGGTCTGCTCCGCTTCCAGCACGTCCAGCACGTTGCCGATGGCCTTGCCCTGGTACTGCAGCGGGATGATGGCCCCTTGCTCGTCATAGAGTTCGATGTCGAGGGGGATATGCAGCGGCAGTTTCTGCGGCTGATCCTGGGTCGGCGGGGTGTGCTGGCTCACGTTCAGGCGATAGACGCCGCTGTCGGCATCGTACTCGTCGGACACGGTGAGTTCGGGGGTACCGGACTGGCTGTACCAGCGACGGAAGCGACCGAGATCCACCCCGGAGGCATCCTCCATCGCCTGCACGAAGTCATCGCAGGTGACCGCCTGACCGTCAAAGCGCTCGAAATAGAGTCGCATGCCCGCCTGGAAGGCCTCCTCACCCAGCAGGGTGTGCAGCATGCGGATCACTTCCGAGCCTTTCTCGTAGACGGTCAGGGTGTAGAAGTTGTTCATCTCGATCACCACATCCGGGCGGATGGGATGGGCCATGGGGCCGGCATCCTCGGCAAACTGCGGGCCGCGCACGGTGCGCACGTTGTTGATGCGATTGACCCCGCGCGAACCCAGATCGGAGGAGAACTCCTGATCCCGGAACACCGTCAGCCCCTCTTTCAGGCTGAGCTGGAACCAGTCGCGGCAAGTAACGCGGTTGCCGGTCCAGTTGTGGAAGTATTCGTGGCCGATCACCCGCTCGATGCCGTGGTAGTCGCTGTCGGTGGCGGTAGCCGGGTTGGCCAGCACGAACTTGGAGTTGAAGATGTTGAGCCCCTTGTTCTCCATGGCGCCCATGTTGAAGAAGTCCACCGCCACGATCATGTAGATGTCGAGGTCGTACTCGAGGCCAAAGCGCTGCTCGTCCCAGCGCATGGAGTTGATGAGGCTCTCCATGGCGAAACCGGCTCTGTCCAGGTTGCCCTTGTCGACGAAGATCTCGAGGGCTACCTGGCGGCCACTCTTGGTGGTGTAGTGGCTGCGCTCCACATCGAAGTCCCCGGCCACCAGGGCAAACAGGTAACTCGGCTTGGGGAAGGGATCCTGCCACTGCACGAAGTGGCGACCGTCACCCAGATCGCCGCTGTCAACCTTGTTGCCGTTGGAGAGCAGGAAAGGATACTTGGCCTTGTCGGCAGTGATGCGGGTGCTGTAGCGGGCCAGGATATCGGGCCTGTCCATGTAATAGGTTATGCGTCGGAACCCTTCCGCCTCGCACTGGGTGCAGTAGGCATCGCCGGACTTGTAGAGCCCTTCCAGCGCGGTGTTGGTGGCCGGGTTGATGTCGGTGACTATGGTCAGCACGCATTCTGCCGGCAGGTTGAACAGGGTCAGGCTGCTCTCACCCTGCTCATACTGGCTAAAGGCAACTCCGTCCACGCTGATGGCGTGCAGGACCAGCCCTTCGCCATCCAGCACCAGCGGCTCCTTGTGGTCGCCGTTGCGACGCAGCCGCGAGATGGCGGTGACCCGGGTCTGCGGCTCCTGCAGCTGAAAATCGAGGTCGATGCTGTCGCACCAGTAGAGCGGAGCCTGGTAATCCTGGCGATATTTGGCCCTCATGGCCTGGGAGTGATCGGTCATTATTGTTTGCTTCCACGCTTGTTATTGACGTGTCAGAGGCTGTCATAACCGGTTGGCAGGGTCAAATAGTTTGCATTCAGGCAAAGGAAAGGGCGACCGAAGTCGCCCTTGTTGATTAATTGGCTGTCCCTGTTCAGCCGCGTTTGCTGAGCTTGGCCAGATCCGCCGTGATGTTGGCAGCCTCGACCAGATACTCGTCGGGTGCCTCAAAATCGGCAGGCAGATCGTCCAGGCTCTTCACCGTCGGCTTGCCCAGGCGAGTCAGGCGTTCGTTGGCGCGCTTGAGCGCCTTCTCGTCCTGTTTGGCCTGATCCGCCAGACGCTCCGCCTCGTTCAAGGAGACCGACTTCTTGTCTTTCTCCTCCTTGTACTCGGCGATGTCCTGCATCACGTAGGCAAACTCAGGATCCTTGTTGATCCGCGCCTCGTGGGCCGCCTGCAGCTTGGGCAGCAAGCTGGCAAAGTTGCCGAGCTTGTCGTACTTGGCCGACGCTATCTTGTCCCACGGCAGGGCGTTGAACTCGCGGCTCTCGCCCGTCTCTTCCGGTGCCACCGCGGTGGGGAAGCTGATGTCCGGGGCGACACCCTTGTTCTGGGTGCTGCCACCGTTGATCCGGTAGAACTTGGCGATGGTGTACTGCACGTGACCAAGCGGCTGCTCGTAGAAGTCATAAACCTTGGCGAGGCTGCGATGCTGCTGCACCGTGCCCTTGCCAAACGAGTTCTCGCCGAGGATCAGGGCGCGGCCGTAATCCTGCATGGCGGCAGCGAAGATCTCGGAGGCCGAGGCGCTGTAGCGGTCGATCATCACCGACATGGGGCCGCCGTAGTAGACGTTGCCGTCGTCATCACCGTTGACGGTGATGCGGCCCATGTGATCCCGGATCTGCACCACAGGGCCGCTCGCGAAGAACAAGCCGCTCAGGGCAGAGGCCTCGGTCAGCGCACCGCCGCCGTTGCCACGCAGATCGACGATCAGACCCTCGATCTTCTGCTTGTTGAGGCTGGAGAGCTCCTTGATCACGTCGTCGTGCAGGTTGACGTAGAAGCTCGGGATCTCGAGCACGCCGATCTTCTTGCCCTCGGCGGTGATCACCTTGGACTTGGCGGCCCTGTCTTCCAGACGCACCTTGTCACGTACCAGCTCGATCTGCTCGGTCTTGGCGCTGGCGCCCTTGCCGCGCTGGATCTCCAGCTTCACCTTGCTGCCCTTGGGCCCCTTGATGAGCTCGACCACGTCATCGAGACGCCAGCCGATCACGTCGACAATCTTGCCGTCGTCCTGCCCTACCCCGACGATCTTGTCATCCGGTTTCAGGTGGTTGGACTTGGCAGCCGGGCCGCCAGGCACCAAGGAGCGAATGACGGTGAAGTCATCTTCGGCCTGCAGCACGGCACCAATCCCCTCCAGCGAGAGGTTCATCTCGGTGTTGAAACGATCGGCGCTGCGCGGAGACAGATAGCTGGTGTGCGGCTCGATGGCGCGAGCGAAGGAGTTCATGAAGAGCTGGAATACATCCTCGCTCTCGGTCTGGGACATCCGCTTGATGGCGTTGTTGTAACGCTTGCCGAGCAGCTCCTTGATCTCGGGCCACTCCTTGCCGCTGAGCTTGAGGCTCAGGGCATCGAACTTGACCCGCTGGCGCCACAACTCGTTGAGTTCGGCCTCGTCTTTCGGCCAGGCCGCCCCTTCCCGATCAAACACGTAGTTGTCGGGCTGGGTAAAATCGAAAGGAGTATCGAGCAGTTTGAGGGCGTATTCGAACCGCTCATAACGCCGCTGCTGACTCAGGTTGAACATCTCGTAGGCCGGTGCCAGCCGCCCTCTTTCGAGGTCGGTGTCAAAGCCGGTACGGTACTTTTCAAAACGGCTGATGTCAGAGGCCAGAAACAGGTTGCGGCTGTAATCCAGATTCTCCAGATACTTGTCAAAGATCACGGAGGAAAAGGCATCGTCCAGCTTGAACTGCTTGTAATGCGAGCGGGTAAACAGATTGGCAATTCGCTTGCTAGCCGTAGCATGTTGGCTCTCCTGAGCCAACACAGGCAAATCACTTTCCTTGAGCACCGGCTCGATGGCCTGTGCAAGCCCGGCAAGCGCCAGGCTACAGGCAACGAGGGAAAAACGAATTACGCCATGCTTCAACATTTGTCTCCTTAGAGAACCAGGTGCTCGAATTTGACCCGCAGCATCATGCCGGTCTGCAATTGAACCTGAACGTCATCCTTGGTCACTTCCTTGATGGTGGCCGGTACCGGCGACTTGCCCAGCACCACGCGCACGCCCTGCTCTACTTTCAGGGTAGCGGCATCCACCTTGACCAACGGGGCCTCGTCAGCAACCGGAGCAGCCTTGGGAGCGGCTTTCGGCTTGCTGGACTTGGCGGCGGCATCGGCCTTGCGCGGGGCAGGACGACGAGGCTGCTTGGCCTTCTCTTCTTTATTGTTGGTACGACGGCTGGCAAAGACGCGCTCTTTGCTCTCCTTCAGGGCTTGCTTGGCGTGCTCGATGTGCTCCTCGGTGAGCAGCTCGCCCGGGTTGCCGTCCAGATCGACACGGGCCTGGCCGGCCTTGAGGCCATGCAGGTAACGCCAGCTGGAGGTGTATTGACGCAGAGCGGAGCGCAGCATGGTCTTGGAGACTCTGGCGTCGTCAGCAAGACGCTCGGCCAAATCCTGGAAGATGCCAATCTTGAGCGGCTTGGCCTCTCCTTCAGCGATGAAGCAGGCCGGGAATTTCTCGACCAGGTAGGCAACGATCTCTTTACTGTTCTTCAGCTTCTCAGTGTTTTCCATGTATAACCTTGGCTTTCATATAAACGCGCGGGCACGCCCGAGCACAACAAAGGCCCCATTATAGAGAGCTTGGGGCCTTTTGCGAACCATCAAGCAATGACTTAGAGCATGCTTTCCAAAATTTGCACCGTTTCTTCGAGGCCAATCCGGTCCTGCTCGTCAAAGCGGTTAAAGATTGGACTATCGATATCCAGTACGCCAATGATCTCGCCACGCCGGCGCAGCGGGATCACGATTTCGGCATTGCTGGCACCGTCGCAGGCGATATGCCCCTCAAACTGGTGCACGTCGTCGATGAGCTGGGTCTTGCCCTCGGCCACCGCCGTGCCGCATACCCCGCGCCCGACCGGAATGCGTACGCAGGCCGGCTTGCCCTGGAACGGGCCGAGCACCAGGGTCTCCCCCTGCAACAGGTAAAAGCCGACCCAGTTGATGTCGGCCAGCTCCTGATTGAGCAGGGCGGACAGGTTGGCCAGGTTGGCGATGAGATCCGGCTCTCCCTCCAGCAATGCCTGAGCCTGCTGGTTGAGCGTGCGATAAAATGCTTGTTTTTCAATCATGATTAAATGAACTTCACTCCCTGACAATCAGTGCAAGGTAACGCCCTGCCTGAAAAATTCAAATCAATTTTCACCTTGCCCCCTCCTTTTGCACCTCAGGAAGAGGCCCTCAGCGGGCGACGGAGAGCGCCAGTTGCTGGCGCTGGCCATTGCTCCACTCGATATTGAGCAGCCAGACCATCATCGGCGAGGTGCAGGATCCCACCAGGGTCGTCCCTTGCCAGCCCTGGGCTGTGGCCTCAAAAGTGACCGGAATGGTCCCCATGAACATGTCCCGCCCCTCCAGCCACGCCTTCACCGGCGTGACGGCCGGATCGCCGCCCTGAAGCTGTATCACGAAGTCACGTTCGGCCTGTACCGGCAGCGAGGCGATGCGGGCGGTCAGCGGCTTATTCCCCGCCTGCAGAGGGCATGAGCTGTGGGACAGATCACAAATCTGATCTTTTTCCGAGCTTGCCATCGCCGTCTGCGCGCCATCGAACCAGGTTCGATAGGCAACCAAACCGAGCAAAATAGTCAACACGATCGCCAAATGGATAATTTTGCGTGAAGTGAGTCTCTCTTTCATGAAAAAACAACCTTGTAAGATGTCTGAAAAATGACATTTTCGTGATCTCGCGCAAGGTAAATAATTGAACAGGCGAGACCCAACGGAGCCAAATATATCACTGTTTATACTGTTATTTTACCTGTCAGTTCAGTATCATTCCCATTGAATTTTCATTTAGCTACTTTTTGCTTTTCCTTTTATTAACAGTTGTTAACAAGAGAAAAGGCAGTAGCCAATGAAGTCGGTCCACCTCACTGGACACAAAATCAAACAACAGCAGCATCGGAAGCGGAATACAACGATGAGCCATACAACTAACCATCCTGAGTACAACTACACCGTTGTTCGCCAGTTCACCGTCATGACGATTGTCTGGGGAATTGTCGGCATGTCGGTTGGCGTACTGATTGCAGCCCAGTTGATCTGGCCTGCCCTCAACTTTGATACTCCCTGGCTGACTTACAGTCGCCTTCGCCCTCTGCACACCAACGCGGTTATCTTCGCATTTGGCTGTAGCGCCCTGATGGCGACCTCCTTCTATGTGGTGCAACGCACCTGTCAAACCCGACTGTTTGGTGGCCCGCTGGCGACCTTCGTGTTCTGGGGCTGGCAGGCCATCATCCTTTCTGCCGCCATTTCGCTGCCGCTGGGATACACCACCTCCAAGGAGTACGCAGAGCTGGAATGGCCGATTGATATCGCCATCACCATCGTCTGGGTCGCCTATGCCGTGGTCTTTTTCGGCACCCTGGTCAAGCGCACCACCTCCCACATCTATGTGGCGAACTGGTTCTTCGGTGCCTTCATCATCACAGTGGCCGTGCTGCACATCGTCAACAACATGGAAGTGCCGCTTTCGGGCATGAAGTCCTACTCCATGTACTCCGGCGCCATGGATGCCATGGTGCAGTGGTGGTATGGCCACAACGCGGTAGGCTTCCTGCTGACTGCCGGCTTCCTCGGCATGATGTACTACTTCGTACCGAAACAGGCGGGTCGTCCGGTCTACTCCTACCGTCTCTCCATCGTTCACTTCTGGGCGCTGATCTCCCTCTACATCTGGGCCGGTCCGCACCACCTGCACTATACCGCCCTGCCTGACTGGGCACAGTCCCTCGGCATGGTGATGTCCCTGATCCTGTTCGTCCCCTCCTGGGGCGGCATGATCAACGGCATCATGACCCTCTCCGGTGCCTGGCACAAACTGCGTTACGACCCCATCCTGCGCTTCCTGATCGTGTCCCTGTCGTTCTACGGCATGTCCACCTTCGAAGGCCCCATGATGGCGATCAAGACCGTCAACGCCCTCTCCCACTACACCGACTGGACAATCGGTCACGTCCACTCCGGCGCGCTGGGCTGGGTTGCCATGGTCTCCATCGGTGCCGTGTACCACCTGATCCCGAACCTGTTCGGCCAGGGCCGCATGTACAGCATCAAGCTCATCAACGTCCACTTCTGGCTGGCGACCGTGGGTACCGTGCTCTACATCGTCGCCATGTGGATTTCCGGTGTGATGCAGGGTCTGATGTGGCGTGCGGTCAACGACGACGGCACCCTGACCTACAGCTTCGTAGAAGCGCTGCAGGCCTCTTATCCCTTCTACTTCGTGCGCTTCCTGGGTGGCTGCTTCTTTGTCACCGGCATGTTGCTGATGGCCTACAACGCCTATCGCACCATCACTGCGCCCAAAGGTTCCCTGGAACCTGTCGCACAGCCAGCATGATTGAAGAGGTCAAAGCATGAGCAACAATAACCGTCACGAGATCTTTGAAAAGAGCGTTCCCATGCTGGTGGTCGGCATCATTTTTGCCATCAGCCTGGGGGGCCTGGTGGAAATCACCCCGCTGTTCTTCCAGAAGCAGACCACTGAGCCGGTCGAGGGCCTCAAGCCCTACACCGCCCTGCAGATGGAAGGGCGCGACATCTTCATCCGCGAAGGCTGCACCGTCTGCCACAGCCAGATGATCCGTCCGTTCCGCGCCGAAACCGAGCGTTACGGCCACTACTCGGTCGCCGGTGAGAGCGTGTGGGAGCACCCCTTCCTGTGGGGCTCCAAGCGTACCGGTCCGGATCTGGCCCGGGTTGGCGGTCGTTATTCCGACGACTGGCACCGTGCCCACCTGATCAACCCGCGCGACGTGGTGCCCGAGTCCAACATGCCCGCCTTCCCCTGGCTCGACACCAACGTGTTGACCGGTGAGCTGACCGGCAAGAAGCTGGCCCTGTTCCGCGATCACTTCGGCGTACCCTACACGGATGCCGACATTCAGGGTGCCGGCGAGGCCGTGAAAGGCAAGACCGAGCTGGATGCGCTGGTAGCCTATCTGCAATCACTGGGTCATGCCCTGAAATAAAGGAGTCAGGATATGGATTACGGCACTTTTCGCGGCCTGTATACCCTGCTGTTGATGGCCATCATGATCGGCATCATCGTCTGGGCCTACAGCAAACGCCGCAAGACCTCCTTCGACGAGGCGGCCAATCTGGTATTTGCCGACGACGAGCAACCCAGTGCTGATAACAAGAACGCAGGAGCGAAACAATAATGAGCACTTTGTTTAGCATTTTTGTGACCGTCATCAGTCTGGGGACCATCCTCGGCTGCTTCTTGCTGCTGGTATGGTGCCTGCGCGACAAGATGGGCGTGGAAGAAGGCAAGTCCATGGGACACGCCTTCGACGGTATCGAAGAGATCAACAACCCGCTGCCGAAGTGGTGGACCTACATGTTCCTCTTCTTCATCGTCACCGGTCTGGTCTATCTGATTGCCTTCCCGGGCCTTGGCAACTTCAAGGGCGTGCTGGGCTGGCAGAGCTCCAACCAGGACATACGCTCACTGGCCGAGTCCAAGGCAGCGGCAGCCTCCGCCAAGGCTGAAGGGCGTGCGGTGGAATACGATCGCGAGCTCGTCAAGGCTGACGAGATCTACGGCGCCAAGTTCCGTGAGCTGGCCTATCAGGCCGATGGCAAGACCTATCGCGCCATCGAGGAGATCGCCGCCGATCCGGAAGCCCGCAAGGTGGGTCAGCGTCTGTTCCTGCAGAACTGCTCCCAGTGCCACGGCTCCGATGCCCGCGGCGGTCGCGGTTTCCCGAACCTGACCGACAGCGAATGGCAGTGGGGCGGCGCGCCCGACCAGATCAAGACCACCATCATGGGCGGTCGTCAGGGCGTGATGGCAGCCTGGGGCGAGATCCTCGGCAAGGACGGAGTCCGCGAAGTGGCCTCCTACGTGCTGAGCCTCTCCGGTCGCAAGGTGGACATGGTGGAAGCCAAGAAGGGTGAAGCACGCTTCACCATCTGCGCCGCCTGTCACGGTCCGGACGCCAAGGGCGGCATCGCCTTCGGGGCGCCGGATCTCACCAACAACACCTGGCTCTATGGCGGCTCCCGTCAGGTGGTCGAGCAGACCATCACCCACGGTCGTCACGGCGTGATGCCGGCCTGGAAGGATATTCTGGGTGAAGACAAGGTGCACCTGCTCGCCTCCTACGTTTACAGCTTGTCCCACAACGACCAGCAAAATAAGCAGTAACATGTGATAAACACGTGATTACTCAGCAAAAAGCCTCGACTCTTCGAGGCTTTTTGTTATCTTGTGTTGACTGAAATTCCTCTGTTTCGTTAACCACTGGTTTCACGGTAGTAGCACTATGTCCCAACCCTGGTATCGCCAATTCTGGCCCTGGTTCATCATCGCCCTCCCGACCGCCGCCGTGATCGGCAGCATCAGCACGGCGATCATCGCCAGCAAGGATGGCGTCAATCTGGT
Source organism: Aeromonas sp. QDB20 (assembly GCF_027707805.1). Classification (NCBI taxonomy): domain Bacteria; kingdom Pseudomonadati; phylum Pseudomonadota; class Gammaproteobacteria; order Aeromonadales; family Aeromonadaceae; genus Aeromonas; species Aeromonas sp. QDB20. The sequence continues at coordinate 30,556 of NZ_JAPCJC010000018.1, forward strand.
GGCCGAAGACTATTACAAGCAAGGCAAAGAGATTAATCAGGATCTCAGCAAGTTTGATCGCGCCGAAGCCCTCAACATCCACATCGCGCTGGAGGTCAACGGCAACGAGCTGACCCTCAAACCGCTGTCAGGGGATATCCCGGCCGGCCAGGCGCTCTACCTCTCCCTGTTTCACCCCACCCTCGCCGGCATGGACAGCGAGCACATGGTGACCGCCGACGGCAACGGCGTCTATCGCCTGCTGCTCGACAAGCCCCTCACCGGCAAGTGGCACGTGCGGGTGGATGCCTTCAACCACGAATGGCGCTTGCAAGAGACAGTCCAGCTCCCCACCAAGGCCCCCGTCGAACTCGATCCCAAAGGGCGCTGAGTCATGAGCCGTCCTGTTTACCATGACACGCCGGCAGCAACCGGCGCTTCACTGTTTCTGCCGACAGGCCGGGTAGCCTGCGGCCAGCTGTCATGAGCGGCTGCTTTCACTGTGGTGAGCCGGTCCCCGCTGGCAGCCGCTATGCCCTCGAGATAAAGGGCATAGTCCAACCCATGTGCTGCCCTGGTTGTCAGGCGGTGGCGGAAACCATTCTCGAATGCGGCCTGGCCAGCTACTACGAGCACCGCACCGCCCCCGGCACCAAGGGCGAGCTGGTGCCTGAAGAGCTCGCCGCCCTCACCCACTACGATCTGGCCGAAGTGCAGCAGGACTTTGTCACCGACAGCGCCACCGGCAGCCACAAGGTGCGCGAGATCCAGCTGACGGTGGAAGGCCTGACCTGCGCCGCCTGTGCCTGGCTCATCGAACGCCATCTGGGCAACCTGGCCGGGCTGCACTACATCAACGTCAACACCACCACCCACAGAGCCCGCATCAAGTGGGATCCGGACCGGCTCTCTTTGAGCGACATCCTCAAGGGTTTTGCCAAGATTGGCTATCGCGCCTACCCCTTCCAGACTCACCAGCAGGAAGCGCTCTACGCCAAAGAGGTGCGCAGCTATATGTTCCGGCTGGCACTGGCGGGGCTCGGTTCCATGCAGGTGATGATGTGCGCGGTGGCGCTCTACATGGACCTCTTCATCAGCGTCGAAGAGGAGTTCATGGTCTACTTCAAGTGGATAAGTCTGCTGCTCTCCACCCCCATCATGATCTACTCGGCCCAGCCCTTCTACGTGGGCGCCTGGCGCAGCCTCAGGCAGGGGCACCTCTCCATGGACGTGTCGGTGTCGCTGGCGCTGATCGGTGCCTTCGTCGCCTCCATGTGGGCCACCGTGTTCAACACCGGCGAGGTCTATTACGACTCCATCACCATGTTCGTCTTCTTCCTGCTGCTGGGGCGCTTCCTCGAGCTGCGGGCCAGACGCAAGGCCTCCGAGTCGAGCTCCAACCTGGCGCGGCTAGTGCCCATCATGGCCACCCGGCTCGATGAGGATGGTGAACACGAGGTGGCCGCCAAGACGCTGCAGGTAGGCGATCGGGTGCGAGTGCTGGCGGGGGCCACCCTGCCGGCGGATGGCATCATCCTGCTTGGGCAGGCCAGTCTCAACGAATCCATGCTGACCGGCGAACAACTGCCGCTGCTCAAGCAGGCGGGGGATGCCGTCTACGCCGGCACCATCAACACCGACGCCCCATTGGAGATCCGGGTCAGTCATCGTATCGAAGAGTCGCGTCTGGCCCAGATCATGCGGCTGCAGGATCACGCGCTGGACGACAAACCGGCCATCGCCCAGATGGCGGACGTGCTCTCCCGTCATTTCATTCTGGTGCTGCTGTTCATCGCCGCTGGCGTATGGACCTTCTGGCACTTCCATCAGCCGGAGCAGGCCTTCTGGGTCACTTTGGCGGTGCTGGTGGCGACCTGCCCCTGCGCTCTGTCGCTGGCCACCCCCACCGCGCTCACCTCGGCCACCGCCCGCCTGACCCGTGCCGGCATCCTGCTGCGCCGCGGCCACGTGCTGGACGTACTGACCCGAGCCAACCGCATCGTAATGGACAAGACCGGTACCCTGACCACGGGCAACATCAGCCTGACCAGCACAGAGGCCCTGGGCAATCTCGACGAGGCGCGCTGCCTTGCCATCGCCCGCGCCCTGGAGGCCTATTCCGAACACCCCATCGCCCGCGCCTTTCGCAGCAACGCCGCAGAGGACGCCGTGCTGCTGGCGGCCAGCAAGGTGGCCCCCGTCATCGGACACGGTATCGAAGGGGTGATCGAGGGTCACCACTATCGGCTCGGCAGTGCCCGCTGGCTCGGCATCAGCGATGCCCACGAAGCACAAGCAGACGGGCTGGTCATCTATCTGGCCGACGAGGATCAGGCGCTCGCCCGCTTCCTGCTGACCGACACCCTGCGCCCCGATGCGAAGGCGCTGATCCAGGCCTTCAAGGCGGCCGGCCTCAAGACCACCATCCTCACCGGCGACAGCTCGGCCCAGGCCGACGAGGTGGCCCGCGAACTGGGGGTCGACGAGCTGGTCAAGGGCGTCACCCCGGATGGCAAGCTGACCTATCTCAAGGAGCACGAAGCCCGCGGCGACATCAGCATCATGGTGGGTGATGGCATCAACGACGCCCCTGTGCTGGCCGGCGCCCATGCCTCCTTCGCCATGGCCGGCGGCACCGATCTGGCCAAGAACAGCGCCGACGCCATTCTGCTGGCCGACGATCTCTCCCGCCTGCTGGATGCCCGCGCCCTGGCACTGCGCACCCGCAAGATCATCAAGGAGAACTTCGCCTGGTCCATCGGTTACAACCTGCTGGTGCTGCCGCTGGCGGCCAGCGGCTGGCTGCCCCCCTACGTGGCGGCGGCAGGCATGTCGCTGAGCTCCCTCATCGTGGTCACCAACTCCATGCGGCTCAACCGCTGAGCCGTGACCACAGGGACAGACAGGGTGAAGGGAGCGAACCTTGCTCCCTTCACCATCAAATCGACGGGCCTGCGGCCACCAACGGGTGTACCATGACCCCTCTTATTGCAAGGTTTGCTGCATGAACATCATCTTCGTCCTCATCCCCATTGCCATCCTCTTCGTCATCATCGCCGGCGCCGTCTTCTTCTGGGCCATTCGCTCCGAGCAGTTTGAAGATCTCGACCGCCAGGGTTCCAATATCCTGTTCGATGAAGAGCAACCCGCCCCCAAACACGCCGAGCACGAGCACAAAGATGACGGCCACCCTTGATCTGCTGGGCGCCCTGCTGGTGGGACTGGCCGGCGCCGGCCACTGCATCGGCATGTGCGGCGGCGTCTCCGCCGCCCTCTCCATGGCCATTCCTGCCGAGAAGCAGCACTTCTGGGGCCGGCTCGGTTACCTGCTCAACTACAACCTCGGCCGGATCCTGAGCTATGTGATCGCCGGCGCCCTGGTCGGGGGCTTGCTCGCCACCACCAGCGAGCTCGGTGCGGGCAAGCACGCCATCGCCGGCCTGCGGCTGGTGGCGGCCTTCCTGATGATTGCCCTCGGGCTCTATCTCGCCGGCTGGTGGCAGGGGGTGTTGCTGCTCGAGCGCATGGGCGCCAGATTGTGGCCCCACCTCAAGCCACTGGCGGGCAGGTTCATCCCCTTCACCTCGGCCTGGCAGGCACTGCCGTTTGGCATGGTGTGGGGCTGGCTCCCCTGCGGGCTGGTCTACTCCATGCTGACCTGGAGCGCAGCGGCGGGATCGGCCGCTGGCGGCGCGCTGATCATGCTCTTTTTCGGCCTCGGCACCCTGCCGACCCTGTTTGCGCTGGGGGGGCTGGCGGATCGACTGCGCTACTGGCTGACCCTGCGCAGTTTGCGCCTTGGCGGGGCCCTGCTGCTCATCGCATACGGTCTGCATACTCTCTGGATCGGGATTGCATCCTTTTGAAACCCTATCCAAAACGGATGAGTTGATGGTAAACTTGTTTGATATAAATCAATTATTCGTATGAGCCTATGATCCCGGAAAAGAAACCTGGCAGACGTATTCAGAGCGGTGGCTGTGCAATTCATTGCCAGGATTGCAGCATCAGCCAGCTCTGCATTCCCTTCACTCTGAACGACAACGAGCTCGATCAGCTGGACAGCATCATCGAGCGCAAGAAGCCGATCCAGAAGGGTGAAGAGTTGTTCAAGGCCGGCGACGAACTCAAATCGCTCTATGCCATCCGTTCCGGGACCATCAAGTCATACACCATCACCGAACAGGGTGACGAGCAGATCACCGCCTTCCACCTGGCTGGCGATCTGGTCGGCTTTGACGCCATCCACAAGCAGGCGCACCCCTCCTTCGCCCAGGCGCTGGAAACCGCCATGGTGTGCGAGATCCCGTTCGACGTGCTTGACGATCTCTCCGGCAAGATGCCGAAGCTGCGCCAGCAGATCATGCGGCTGATGAGCAACGAGATCATGGGCGACCAGGAAATGATCCTGCTGCTCTCCAAGAAGAATGCCGAAGAGCGCCTTGCCGCCTTCCTGCACAACCTGTCGGTGCGCTTCTCCGAGCGTGGTTTCTCTGCCAAGGAGTTCCGCCTCTCCATGACCCGCGGCGACATCGGCAACTACCTCGGCCTCACCGTCGAGACCATCAGCCGTCTGCTGGGCCGTTTCCAGAAGTCAGGCCTCATCAGCGTCAAGGGCAAATACATTACCGTGCTGGATCACGTCGCCCTCGGCGTCATGGCCGGTGCGACCCGTCCCCCCTGCGGTTAAGCCTCCTCTCTCTGGTGCCGGATCGGTTTACCCCGAAATTTGATCCGGCACACGTCCCCCCTTCTCCTCCTGAGCTAAGCTGTAATGGCTAAAGGTCTGCCATCATTGGTATTTTTGCCAAGGAGGAGGAGAACATGGTCAAGTACCGAAAAATCCTGGTGGTCATCAACCCGGAAGAAGAGCGGCAAATCGCCCTCGAACGTGCGGTCAAGGTCGCCGAGCTGGATGAAGGGGCGCAGCTGACCCTGTTACTCACCATTTACGACTTCTCGTATGAAATGACCGCCATGCTGTCGGTGGACGAGCGAGAAGAGATGCGCCACGGGGTCATTTCCCAGCGCCGTGAATGGCTCGACGACATACTCAAACCCTACCGTGCCCGTGGGCTGGACTGCGAGATCAAGGTGGTCTGGCACAACCGTCCCTTCGAATGCATCATTCAGGAAGTGCTGGAGCAGCGCCACGATCTGGTGGTCAAGGCGACTCACCACCACTCCTTCCTGCAAACCTTCATCTTCACCCCCACCGACTGGCACCTGCTGCGCAAATGCCCCTGCCCCGTGCTGCTGGTGAAAGAGGGTCATTGGCAGCGGGGCGGCAACATCATCGCCGCCATCAATTGCTCCAGCGACGATCAGGATCAGAAACTGCTCAACGAGCGGATCACCGAAGAGGGGATCGCCATCGCCGAGCTGCTCGGCTCCAACCTCTATCTGGTCAACACCTATCCGGGCACCCCGGTCAACGTGGCTATCGAGCTGCCGGAGTTTGACCCCAACGCCTACAACGACGCCATTCGCAAACACCACGAGAGCCTGCTGCTGAGCCACGCCGACAAATACGGCATCGGCCATCTCTGGACCCGGGTGGCGGAAGGCCTGCCCGAAGAGGTGCTGCCCGATCTCGCCGGCGAGCTGCAGGCTACCCTGATGATCATGGGGTGCGTCGGTCGCACCGGGCTCTCCGCCGCCCTGCTTGGCAACACCGCCGAACACGTGGTGGATCGCCTCGCCTGCGACATGCTGATCCTCAAGCCCGCCGACTACAGCTGCCCGGTCGATAGCCGCCGTCCAGCATAAGCCTTTCTTGCCCTCCCCCGGGACATGGCTATAATAAGCCGCTTATTTTTGTCCCGGGTTTCAGGTCATGCTAGAAGAGCTTAACGCCAAAGAAAAATACAGTTTCAACAAACTGCAGAAGCGCCTGCGGCGCAACGTAGGTCAGGCCATTGCCGACTTCAACATGATTGAAGAGGGTGACAAGGTCATGGTGTGCCTGTCCGGCGGCAAGGACAGCTTCGCCATGCTCGACATCCTGATGAGCCTGAAGGCCAGCGCCCCCATCCACTTCGATCTGGTGGCGGTCAATCTGGATCAGAAGCAGCCCGGTTTCCCCGAGCACGTGCTGCCCGAATACCTGAGCACCCTCGGCATCGACTTCAAGATCGTCGAAGAAGATACCTACGCCATCGTCAAGGAGAAGGTGCCGGAGGGCAAGACCACCTGCGCCCTCTGCTCCCGCCTGCGCCGCGGCATTCTCTACCGCACCGCCCAGGAGCTGGGTTGCACCAAGATTGCCCTTGGCCACCACCGCGATGACATCCTCGAGACCCTGTTCCTCAACATGTTCTACGGCGGCAAGCTCAAGTCCATGCCGCCCAAGCTGGTGAGCGACGACGGCAAGAACGTGGTGATCCGCCCGCTCGCCTACTGCAAGGAGAAGGACCTGGTGCGCTATGCCGAGGTCAAGGCCTTCCCCATCATCCCGTGCAACCTGTGCGGCTCCCAGGAGAACCTGCAGCGCCAGGCCATCAAGCAGATGATGCAGGAGTGGGATCGCCGCTTCCCGGGTCGTCTCGAGACCATGTTCACCGCCATTCAGGACGTGATCCCGAGCCACCTGCTCGATCACAAGCTGTTTGACTTCAAGAGCATCAACCGCGACTCCGGCATCATCGACGGCGGCGACAAGGCGTTTGATCCGCCCGAACTGCCCAAGGCGCCGCTGCTGGACATCGATGAGATGGACATGCTGGACGTGATTGAGGTGCGCTAAGCCCTCACCATCACCAATGAAAAAAGGAGCGCCAGGCGCTCCTTTTTTATTTTTATGCCGGCAAGCAGGCGGCCCGGGACCCATCAGCCCTTGTGCAGCCAGGGGGTCAGTCGCAGGATCTCCCCCTGCAACTGCAGCTTGCCCTCTGCAAACTCCGCCAGCTGGGCGTTGCTCAGCAGCAGTTGTCCCTCCTGCCAGGGCAGCGGCAGCTGGCGGGCACCGTCGATGAGGTAGGCGGTGCCGCTTGGCTGCACCAGGCTGACCCTCACCCCCGTCATCTCGGGCAGGAAATACTTGCCGACCACGCCGGCCAGCTTCTCCAGCAGGCTCTGCATGTCGTGCTGACGGCCCGTCAGCTCGCTCACCTTGAGCTCCCACCGACTGTCTGCCGGCGGCGGCACATCCGCCATCACCTGCACCGACAGATCGCAAGCTGCATGAGGCTCGGTGAGCCCCACTACCACGCTTGCCTTGTCGAGATTCAGATCGTCGTCATAGGGCAGTCGCAATTCGCTGTCGATGGTCACCTCGGCCGCCACGTCCCGATCCAGAGTCGAGACCCGGGCCGAGGTGAGTTGGCAGCGCCGGCCATTTTGCTGATCGGTCAGATAAAAACCCAGCCTGGCGTGGCCAAACTCCCCTTTGGCGAAGGTCTTCATCTGGCTGTAGAAGGTGCCGTACTGCAGCTCGAGGGAGGGCTGCGCCACTGCCAGCATGGGCGCCATCAGCAGCGCGGCCGCCATCCCGTATCGATTGTTCATATGCCATCCTTTTGCATCACGCATCTACACGCGCCGCTATCTGTTGCTGTTGTCTGACGCCCTGCATGCCCGTCAGGCGTTGAAATGATCGGGGCCCTGGCTCACGTCGGTTACTTCGACCGCCACCCCGCACAGATCCCGGTAGAGGATCCCCTTGCAGTTGAAATAGAGCGGTGCCACCCAGATAAGCCCCAGCCCCATGGGGATCAGCGCCAGGAAGAAGAGCGCCATCATGACCCCGTGCAGCAGCACTATGCTGGGCCAGCCACGGGCAAACAGCTTGAGGGAGACCAGAATGGCCTGCGCCGGCGACAGGCCGCGCTCCAGCACCAGCGGCACGGTAAACACCAGCCCCATGCCGATCAGGGCCGACGGAATGAAGGCCAGCATCACCGGCAGACCCACCAGCTCGAACAGCGGGCCGAACAGGCTGGTGATGAGGCTGCCGAGTAGGCTCAGGCTGCCAAGGCGCAGGAAGTGGCGAAAGAAGTCGAACACCTGGCTCGGCCGGGCACGCACCCCCACCGACTGCTGCAACCCCAGCATGTCGAGGGAAGAGGTCATGGGCGACATGATGACGGTGATGAGCAGGCTCAGCACCAGGGCCACGTCCATCCCCCCTTCCTGATTGACATAGGGGGCGAGCAGGGTGTTGCTCAACAGTATCCAGATGGCCGTTACCCCGACGATGGCCAGCAGCAGGCCGAACCCGGTGCGCCGCGTCTGTTGCCAGCTCTCCTGCAATACCCCCTTGAGGTCGAGACGATATCCCTGGCTCAGGGACTGCTCGAGGGAACCACCTATCCGCATTTTGTTACTCAATTGACTATCCAACATCCGAAAGACCGCTATTCAGGGAGCACATTATAGCGATTTGACCCGGCATGCGTAGCCGTTTTTCCCGCGCGTCTGCGCTCAAAAAGCCTTTGATTTCATCAGCCCTCCTTGTCCTGGCCGGGATCCCGCCCTTGGCCGACGGCCACCAGGGGCGTAGGATGCCAGGCGACAGTGCGGATTTTTTTGCGCGCCCCGCCCCACCCGGGATCACAGGGGACACGCGCTTCACAAGGAGATGTTCATGTCTGATTTGACCCTCTATCTCGCGCCCGGTACCTGCGCCATGGCCGTGCGTATCGCCCTCACCGAAGCCGGTGCCCCTCACGTTGTCAAACGGCTGGATCTGGCGGCCGGCGAGCAGCGCTCTGCCGCCTATCTGGCCATCAACCCCAAGGGACGGGTCCCGGCTCTTGTCACCGAACACTGTGTGCTCACCGAAACCCCGGCCTTGCTGCTCTATGTGGCGCAGCGTTTTCCCCATGCCGGGCTGGCACCGCTGGACGACCCCTTCCTGCTGGCCCGCATGCAGGAGGTGCACAGCTTCCTCGCCGCCACCGTGCACGTCGCCCATGCCCACGGCCGCCGGGCCAGCCGCTGGGCCGATGACCCGCAGGCCATCGCCGCCATGCAGGCCAAGGTGCCGCACAACATGCGCGAGGGCTTTGCCGAGATAGAGCGCCACTATCTGGCCGGCCCCTGGGTACTGGGGGAGCGCTTCAGCCTGGCCGATATCTACCTGTTCGTGGTGGCGAGCTGGCTCGAGGGCGACGGGGTGGCCATCAGCGACTTTCCCAAGGTCGCGGATCACTATCGGCGCATGCTGGCACGCCCCGGCGTGCAACAAGGGCTCGCCCTCTAATTCCTCTCGTTGCGGGTGCCAGTGCTCTTCTGGCACCTTTTTCCCCGCTTTCCCCTCGCCATTGAGATCGTTTTCACATTTCTGCCATCTCCTGGTGGATCCAGAACGCCTGAACGCCTATCTTCCACTTCATGACGCAACCGGTTGCGTAACCGGTTGCCTAGCTAACATCAGATACGCGGGCATAGCCTGCCGAGGTGCTGTATGAAACGAGGCGTACTGCTCAATGCTCCCCTGAGTGCCCTGGTGGCACAGATGGGCCACACCGACGAGATCACCGTCTGCGATGCGGGCCTGCCCATTCCGGCGGGCCCCGAGCGCATCGATCTGGCGTTGATGGCGGGGACGCCGAACCTTGGCACCGTGCTGACCGCCCTGCTCACCGACCTGGTGGTGGAGAAGGTGATCATGGCAAGCGAGATCAAGCAGATCAGCCCCGCCGCCCATCAGGCGCTGGTGGATCAGCTGGAGGCGCACGCCGCTGCCCAAGGCAAGCCCATCACCATCGAATACTGCCTGCACGAAGCGTTCAAGGCTCGCTCCCACCAAAGCAAGGCCATCGTGCGCAGCGGCGAGGTGACCCCCTACGCCAACCTCATTCTCTGCGCCGGCGTGGCGTTTTAAGCCTTTTCAAGGAATCAGCCATGAGTACAACCCCTTCGCCCATTCTGTCGCTCACCGGGATCGTCAAGACCTTCCCCGGCGTGCGGGCGCTCGATGAGGCAGGCCTCAAGGTCTACCCGGGTCAGGTGATGGCCCTGCTCGGCGAAAACGGCGCTGGCAAATCCACCCTGATGAAGGTACTGACCGGCATCTATCAGGCCGACAGTGGCAGCATCAGTTATCGCGGTGAGCCGGTTCACTTCAAAGGGCCCCGCGACTCCCAGGATCAGGGGATCAGCATCATCCACCAGGAGCTGAACCTGCTGCCGGAGCTCTCCATTGCCGCCAACATCTTCCTCGGCCGCGAACCGCGCACCCGCTTTGGCAGCATCGATCACAAGCAGCTGCGCGAACGGGCAAGCACCCTGCTGGCACGACTTGGCGTCAAACACGGCCCGGATACCCGGCTCGGGAGTCTCTCCATCGGTGAACAGCAGATGGTGGAGATCGCCAAGGCGCTGTCGTTTGATGCCAGCGTCATCATCATGGACGAGCCCACCGATGCGCTGACCGACACCGAGACCGAGCAGCTGTTCAAGGTTATCCGCGAGCTGCGTGAGCAGGGCTGCGGCATCGTCTACATCTCCCACCGCTTGAAGGAGATCTTCGAGATCTGCGATCGGGTCACCGTGCTGCGCGATGGCAAGTGGATCGGCGAGCAGGCGGTGAGCGAGCTCGACGAAGACAGGATCATCGAGATGATGGTAGGCCGCCGACTGGAAGAGCAGTACCCGCGTCTGGTGCGCGAGCTCGGCCCGGTCAGCCTGCAGGTCAAGGATCTGGCCGGCCCCGGCGTGCGCGGGGTGAGCTTCTCCCTGCGTCAGGGGGAAATTCTGGGCTTCAGCGGCCTGATGGGCTCCGGCCGCACCGAGCTGATGAAGCTTATCTACGGTGCCAGCCCCATCAGCGCCGGCCAGGTGACCGTGGATGGTCACGCGCTGGCCCCCAGAAGCCCGGCCGATGGCCTGGCCGCCGGCATCGCCTACATCTCCGAGGATCGCAAGGGCGATGGCCTGGTGCTGGAGCTGTCGGTGCGCGAAAACATGAGCCTGTGCGCCCTCGGCGAGTTCATCCGTGGTGGCAAGATTGACGGCCAGGCCGAACGCCAGGCGGTGGGCGACTATGTGCGCCTGTTCAACATCAAGACCCCCAGTCAAGATCAGCTGATAAAACTGCTCTCCGGCGGCAACCAGCAGAAGGTGGCCATCGCCAAGGGGCTGCTGACCCGGCCCAAGGTACTGATCCTGGACGAGCCGACCCGCGGCGTCGATGTCGGCGCCAAGAAGGAGATCTATCAGCTCATCAACCAGTTCAAGAAGGAGGGGATGAGCATCATCCTGGTCTCCTCCGAGATGCCGGAAGTGCTCGGCATGAGTGATCGCATCCTGGTGATGCACGAAGGGCGCATCAGCGCAGAGTTCAATACCCGCGACGCCAATCAGGAAAAACTGATGGCCGCGGCAGTCGGCAAACAGTGGCAAGCAGAGCAAGAGGCAGCACAATGACAACCCAAACCCTTTCCCGCCGCGGCATCATGAGCAAGGAGTGGTGGATCGAGAACAAATCGCTGGTGGCCCTGCTGGTGCTGATCGGCGTGGTCTCCTTCCTGAGCCCCAACTTCTTCACCGCCGACAACCTGCTCAACATCCTGCGCCAGACCTCGGTCAACGCCATCATGGCGGTCGGCATGACCCTGGTCATCCTCACCGCCGGCATCGATCTGTCGGTCGGCTCGGTACTGGCCCTGTGCGGCGCCCTGGCCGCCACCATGGTCGCCATGGAGCTGCCCATCATGCTGGTGATCCCCCTCACCCTGGGGGCCGGTGCCCTGCTTGGCGGCATCAGCGGCCTCATCATTGCCAAGGGCAAGGTGCAGGCCTTCATCGCCACCCTGGTCACCATGACCGCCCTGCGCGGCGTCACCATGGTCTATACCGAGGGGCGCCCCATCTCCACCGGTTTCAGTGACGGTGCCGATCACTTCGCCTGGCTGGGTACCGGTTACCTGTTCGGTCTGCCGGTGCCCATCTGGTTGATGGCCATCGTCTTCCTGCTGGCCTGGTTCATGCTCAACCACACTCGCCTGGGTCGCTACATCTATGCCCTCGGCGGCAACGAATCGGCCACCCGCCTCTCCGGCATCAATGTGGACCGGGTGAAGCTCGCGGTGTATGGTCTGTGCGGCATGCTGTCGGCTCTGGCCGGGCTCATCGTCACTTCCCGCCTCTCCTCCGCCCAGCCGACCGCCGGTATGGGTTACGAGCTGGATGCCATCGCCGCCGTGGTGCTGGGGGGCACCAGCCTGATGGGGGGCAAGGGCCGCATCATGGGTACCCTGATCGGGGCGCTCATCATCGGCTTCCTCAACAATGCCCTCAACCTGCTCGACGTCTCGTCCTATTACCAGATGATCGCCAAGGCCAGCGTGATTTTGCTCGCCGTGATGATCGATAACAAAAGCAAGTAAGCACACACAAGGAATGAAATGATGAAAAAGCTCAATACCCTGCTCGCTGCCGCCATCATGTCCGTGCTGGGCACCGCCCAGGCCGCCGATCACACCCTGGCCATGGTGGTCTCCACCCTCAACAACCCCTTCTTCGTCACCATGAAGGAAGGGGCCGAAGCCAAGGCCAAGGAGCTTGGCTACGAGCTGGTGGTGCTGGATTCCCAGAATGACCCGGCCAAGGAGCTCTCCAACATGGAAGATCTCACCGTGCGCAAGGTCAACGCCATCCTGATCAACCCGACCGACTCCGAAGCGGTGGGCAACGCCATTCGCCTCGCCAACAAGGCCAACATCCCGGTACTGACCCTGGACCGCGGCGCGGCGCAGGGTGACGTCAAGGCCCACATCGCCTCCGACAACGTGGCGGGTGGCAAACTGGCCGGCGATTTCATCACCCAGAAGCTGGGTGCCGGTGCCAAGGTGATCCAGCTGGAAGGGATCGCCGGTACCTCCGCCGCCCGTGACCGCGGCGAAGGCTTTGCCCTGGCCGTGGCCGCCAACAAGCTGGAAGTGCTGGCCTCCCAGCCCGCCGACTTTGACCGCACCAAGGGTCTGAACGTCATGGAGAACCTGCTGGCCGCTCACCCGAGCGTGCAGGCGGTGTTCGCCCAGAACGACGAGATGGCGCTGGGTGCCATACGCGCCGTGCAGGCCGCCGGCAAAGAGGTGATGATCGTCGGCTTCGATGGCACCGACGATGGCAAGGCCGCCGTGGCCAAGGGTAAACTGGCTGCCACCGTAGCCCAGCAGCCCGCCCTGATCGGCGCCATCGGCGTGGAAACCGCCGACAAGGTGCTCAAGGGCCAGCCGGTGGAAAAATCCATCCCGGTTCCGCTGCAAGTGGTCAGCAAGTAAGTTGACGGGGGGGAGGTTCGCCTCCCCCTTTTCACTCAAGGTTTACGGTGCCTCCCGGCCTGGATCCGGCTTTCGTGTCCATGCCAAGATGCATCAGGAGTACTCAACATGAATCGTCTCGTCGTTCTGGGCAGTGTCAATGCAGACCACGTGCTGCGCGTTCCCCACTTTCCTCGCCCGGGTGAAACCCTGACCGGCCACAGCTATCAAGTGGTGCCCGGTGGCAAGGGCGCCAACCAGGCGGTGGCCGCCGCCCGGTTAGGTGCACAAGTCTCCTTTATCGCCCGCATCGGCGATGACGCCATCGGCCACCAGATGAAGACCGGTTTTGCTAAAGACGGTATCGACGTGAGCGCCGTCGAGCTCGACCCCAAGCTCCCCACCGGGATCGCCATCATCTATGTGAGCGATGAGGGGGAGAACAGCATCGGCATCTCCGCCGAAGCCAACGGCGCCCTCACCCCATCCGTGGTGAAAGGCCATGAAGCGATGATCTCAGCCGCCCACACCCTGCTGCTGCAGCTGGAAGTGCCGCTGGAGAGCGTGCAGGAAGCCGCCCGGCTGGCCCGTGCCCACGGCACCCGGGTGGTGCTCAACCCAGCCCCCGCTCGCCCGCTCTCGAGCGAACTGCTGGCACTGGTCGACCTCATCACCCCCAACCAGACCGAAGCCGAGCTGCTGACCGGCGTCAAGGTCACCGACGAGGCGAGCGCGGCAAAGGCTGCCGCCCGTTTCCACCAGATGGGCATCGAAGAGGTGATGATCACCCTGGGGTCGCAAGGGGTCTATTGCAGCAAGGGGCAGCAACAAGCGCTCATTCCGGGTTTTAGGGTGAAAGCAGTAGATACCACTGCGGCCGGCGATACCTTCAACGGCGCCCTCTTGGCGGCCGAGCTCGCCGGCGCCGACTTTGACGCGGCCGTGCGCTTTGCCCACGGCGCCGCGGCGCTCTCCGTCACCCGGTTTGGTGCCCAGAGCTCCATCCCGAGCAAGCAGGAGGTCGACGCCTTCCTGCTTGAGCAGATTGCGCAGGGGCACTGATGGCCAATATCAAGGAGGTGGCGGCGCTGGCGGGGGTGTCGACCACCACCGTCTCCCACGTCATCAACGAGACCCGTTTCGTCGCCGAGGAGACCCGCGAGCGGGTCTTCGCCGCCATGCGCGATCTCAACTACGCCCCAAGCCTGGTGGCCCGCAGCCTCAAGGTGAAGGAGACCAACAGTATCGGCATGCTGGTCACCACCTCCAGCAACCCCTTCTTCGCCGAGGTGGTACGCGGGGTGGAGCGCTACTGCTTCGAGCAGGGCTACAACCTGATGCTGGGCAACACCGAGGGGCAGGCCGAGACCGCCCTCTCCTACCTCAAGATGATGCTGCGCAAGCGGGTCGACGGTCTGCTCATCATGTGCAGCGAGGGACAGCAGGAGGTGTTCAACCAGCTCGACTGGCTCAAGAGCCTGCCGGTGGTGGTGATGGACTGGGGGATGGAGAGTGCCGACGTGGATCTCATCGCCGACAACTCCCATCGCGGCGGCTACCTGGCGACCCGCCACCTGCTGGGGCTGGGTCACACCGCCATCGGCTGCATCACCGGCCCCCACAGCCGCGCCCCCGCCAACCAGCGTCAGGCAGGCTTCGAGCAGGCGATGCTGGAGGCCGGTCTCACCGTCAATCCGGACTGGGTCCAGGAGGGTGACTTTGACTGCGCCAGCGGCCATCAGGCGATGCGCCGTCTGCTGGCGCTGCCCGAACGCCCCAGCGCGCTGTTCGTCTGTAACGATATGATGGCGATGGGGGCCATCAGCGCCGCGCATCAGGCAGGGCTGGTGATCCCGCGGGATCTCTCCATCGTCGGCTATGACAACGTGGCGCTGGCCGAATTCATGTCGCCGCCGCTCACCACGGTCAATCAGCCGAAAGAGGAGCTGGGCCGCCTCGCCGTCACCCGGCTGCTGGCGCGCATCAACGGCGAGGCGCTGGCGGACCACCTGATCACCGTCGATCCCGACCTGGTGATCAGAGATTCCTGCGCCCCTCACCCCTGACATTCACCTGCAATAAAAGCGCAAGGCGACCCTGGGGTCGCCTTGCTGCGTTTTGTCTCTGGCAGGTTCAATACCGCCCTTTGTGCTCAGGCCAGCTGCCTTGCCTCACTGCCCGCCAGCACCTGCAGTTGCACCAGCCCCAGTCGCCGGGCCAGCGGCTGCAACAACTCGCCATGTTCATCATCCTGCGGCAACCAGTAGCGCACGGGCCAGCCGGCTGCCAGCTGCGCCGGGGTGGCGCTGCCAATGTCTCTGAGCGCCAGGGTGCAACCCTGCTGCCGCAATCCCGCCAGCAAGGCAGTATCCGGTTGCAGTACCGGCACCAGCAGCACCAGCGGCGTGCGGGATGCCCCCGGCAGACAGGCCAGCACCTGGGCCAGCTGAGCCTGATTGTCGAGCGGGACCAACAAGGCACGACCATCGCCACGCAGCGTCTCATGCGCCCGCAGCAGCCGGGCCAGCACGGGCCCCAGCACGCCGCACTCCTGCAGCCAGCGCATAGGACAGGGCGTGCCCTGCTCTTGCCAGTAGAGCGCCAGTTGCCACAGGCCGTTGCCCTGTTCATCCGTCATCGCCTGCAGTGCCACCCGCAGCGGCGCCGGCTCGCGTCCGGCCAGCCAGTCGCGCAGCTGATGCAGCTGGTGCTGGGTCAACTGCAGCTGCTGCAGCATGGCCGGCGCAAACCAGCTGATGTCCCCCTCCTGGCTGCGCTTGGCCTGATTGAGGGCCAGGATGGCCTGATCCAGCAGCCGGCCGGCATCCTGCTGCTGCGCCCTGGCCACCCCGAGCCGGCAGGCCAGCTCGAAGCTGCACTCCCGGGTCACGAACTCGAAGTGGAGCAGGTTCATCAGCTGGTGGATGCGCGCTTCCAGCGTCCCGTCCGCCGTGGTCAGCACCACGGCGAACTCGTCGCCGCCGAGCCGGTAGGCGTGACTGCCGTGGGCCTGCTGCAGCTTGTCGGCCACCGTCTGCAACAGCCGATCACCGACCTGATAGCCGAGCAGATCATTGACCTGCTTGAAGCGCTTGAGGTCGAGCACTACCAGGGCACTCGCCTCGCCGGCATGCAGGGCGCGAGAGAGCTGCTCCTGCAGGGCGCGGCGGTTGCCAAGCCGGGTCAGGGGGTCGAGCAGGGCGAGCCGGCGGTTCGCCAGATTGGCACGAATGAGGGCGGCCACCAGGGCACCGCCGGTCAGCAGCAGGATCAGCTGCCAGATCTGCAGCCAGAACAGGCTGCTGCGGATCTGGCTCACCGAACGTTCCCGCTCCTGGCCGGAGAGGATTTGGTTGCCTATCTGCTCGATGAGCCGGGTCTGGCTGGCGATCGCCTCCTGCAGGCGGGCGAGTTGGGCCCCTTCCCGCAGTTCCCCTGCCGCCATCTGGGGCTCGAGCCGCTTGATCTGCTCGAACAGTCCGGCCAGCGCCTTGCCAAGGCCGTGCCGCTCACGCGCCTCGGCGGTTTCACTGCTGATGAGAAAGATGTCGAGCCGGTTCCACAGCAGATCGTAATCGAGGCTCAGGGTCTCCATCTCCACTTGGCCGACCCGATAGAGCCGCAGATCGGCGAGGAAACGCTGGGATTCGAGCATCACCTGGCTGATGTTCCAGTGGATGTTGCGGTAGAAGGTGTCGACCAGCTGCTCCTGGCGATGCTGCAGATAGAGGCTGCTGCCCGACGAGAGCAGAAACAGCAGCGAGACTGCCACCAGCAGCAGCTTGTGGCGGGATAGCCCCATCAATCGACGATCTCGATGCGGGTCACCTGCCACACCATGCAGTTGTGGATGGCGGGTACGTCCAGCTTGGGATAAGTGGTAAACGGGATGAGCAACCAGAGCGGCCCCTTGTTGCGCCGGGTCAGCGGCTTGCCGTCCTCCGCACGCACCAGGGTCAGCGGCACGCCGTCGAACAGGGCCAGATCCACCACCTGTTGATAACCGTTGAGGGCCGAGACGGCGATCTTGCGGGCATTCTGGATCCCTTGCGCCGCCAGCACGGTCGCCAGGGTCGGCCCGCGATAGTGGTGGGAACCCTGGGTCCAGGGGGTGGTGGTGGTGAACTCGGTCTGTGGCAGGGCGGAGAGGGCCGCCTCATCGAGGGCCACCTGCTGGCCGTCTGGCAACACCAGGGTCATCAGGGAGGCCTGTGCCGATGCGCCGGCACAGGCCAGCATCAGGAGGGAAAAAGCGATCCATTGCTTGAGAGTGATCATGTAAGTTGCGCCAACTGCGTCCCATTTTTTGGCTGCCAGTGTGGCGATTTCACCGGTTCATTGCAACTGCGCTGATGCACAATAGCTAGGGGCCGCGCATCTCCATCCAGTTGTGCCCCTCGATCTGCGCCGGCTGGTGTACGCCGCAGCGTTGCAGCAGCTCATCCACATAGGCCGGCACCAGCAGGGAAGCCGGACCGTAGCGCTTCTCGTCAAACTGGCTACCCACTTCGCTCGGCTCCAGGTTGAGCTCTATGGTGTGGGCTCCGTTCAATCCCGCTTCGTGCACGAAACCGGCCGCCGGATAGACGGCGCCAGAGGTGCCGATGGAGATGAAGAGATCACACTGGGCCAGCGCGCCGTAGATGCGATCCAGCCCGAGCGGCATCTCGCCGAACCAGACCACGTGCGGGCGCAGCGGCTGGGGAAACTGGCAGCAGGTGCACAGCTCTTCCTGATGGAGATCGCCGCGCCACTCGATCACCTGGCCCGAGCCTGGGCAGCGCGCCTTGAGCAGCTCACCGTGCATGTGAATGAGATTCTTGCTGCCGGCGATCTCGTGCAGGTTGTCGATGTTCTGGGTCACCAGGGTGACGCAGTCCGGCAGCAGGCGCTCGAGCCGGGCCAGCGCATAGTGGGCCGGATTGGGGTGAATGTGGGGTTGCTGCAGCTGATGACGGCGAGAGTTGTAAAAGCCCTGCACCAGCTCAGGATCCCGGGCATAGCCCTCCGGCGTCGCCACGTCCTCCACCCTGTGCTCCTCCCACAGACCGTCACAGGCGCGAAAGGTCTTGATGCCCGACTCGGCCGAGATCCCGGCACCGGTAAGAATGACGATGTGTTTCGCTGACTGCACCATGACTGACTCCCTCTGGCTAGCTCTCTGGCTGACCTTAGCACAGGGTGAAAAACCGGCCTATTCGCCCTTGGTCTTATGATGCGGTTACAGGGTGTCGAGCACGCTCAGATCGAGTCGCACGAACACCAGCTCCCGCCCCGTCACCAGGGTGAGCGGCAGGCCCAGCCCGCGCAGCAGCGCCAGCATGGGGCGATTCTGGGGCAGCACCTCCGCCGTCCATTCGCGGATCCCCTCGCCGCGCGCCAGCAAGGCCAGCGCCAGCAGGATGCGCCGCCCCGCCCCTCTGTGCTGGAAGTGATCGGCGACGATGCAGGAGAACTCGGCCCGATCCGGATGCAGCCGCCGCCGGATGGACTGGGCCTGGGCCAGCGGCCGTCCCTGACCGTCGGTCAGCAGCAGGCCGATCTGATGTTCCCTGGGGTAATCGAGGAAGAAGGCGAGCTGCTCGTCGCTCAACCTCTGCTTGGCGCGCATGAAACGCAGGTAGACGCTCTGCTCACCGAGTTCGTCATAAGCCGCTCGGATGCGGGCGGGATCGGCCCCCGCCAGCTCCTGCAAGCGGCAGGGAACGCCCCCGACCTCCATCATCAGCGGCAGGTCAGCGCGGGTACGGGGATGAAGCCAGCCGGCCAGGGAGCGGCGCAACCGGGCTTCGTCCGGCGGCCAGCAGAGGTAGCGGGCCACCCTCTACCAGCGCCCCGCCATGCCGCGATCGCGCCACAGGTTGTGGTCCAGCAGGTTGAAGGGATCGTCCAGATAGAGGGCGATGCCAAGCTCTCTGGCTCGGTTGATGAAGCGCCCCAGCAGGGAGTCCGGGGTCATGGCCTCCAGGCTCGGCAGCAGGCTCTGCCCTAGCAGCAGATGCTGCAGCGGCATCCGCTCCAGCAAGTCGAACGGAATGTGCTGATCGTTGTCCAGCAGCAGGGCGAGCCGTGCCCCCGCCAGACTGGCCTGCAGCACCAGGGCAAAACGCTCCGCCTGGCTCAACAGGTGGTCGCGCCGGTGGATCAGCAGGGTGAGCTCGCCAGGCTCCCTGCCCCGCTGGACGAGCCATTCGCGCACCAGCTCCCAGCGCGGCGGCAAACCGGTCACCGCCAGCCAGATGGGCAAGGGAGACGGGGGATCGGACAAGAGTCCGAGCAACCCCTTCTCCTCCCCCTGCCAGGTGCGGATGGTACGGCGCAGTCCGCTCAGGCGGCGCTGACGCTGCGGCCCCAGATAAAGCCCCTTGAGCAGGCTCAGCAGATCGTCGGCCAGCAGCGGCTTGGCCAGGGCCGCCAGCACGTTGAACCCGGCATCGTGCAGCAGGCGGCGGGCGCCGTCGATCAGGGTCTGGTCGTGGGCGGAGAGCAGCACGATGGGCAGGCCGCTGTGCTGGTATTGGGGCTGGCTCATCAGCAGGCTGATGGCATCCTGATCCACCAGGCTGAGATCGCTCACCAGCAGCTTGATCTCGCCACCGGCCAGCGCCTTGATGCAGGCATTGCCATCCTGCACCCACTGACAGGGCAATCCCAGTCCCCTGATCTCCTGCTGGATGTGGGCCCCCTGAAACGGGTGATCCTCCAGCAGCAACACCTGGGTCTGGGCCAGCCACTCCTGCCACGCCAGATAGCGGCCATTGACCCCCGCCAGCCAGTCATCGGTGAGGCGATAGATCCCCTCCGCCTGCGCCGTCAATTGCGGCAGGTAGTCGGCACCGGCGTGGGAGTCGGGATCGAACAGGGCGATGGCACCGGCGGCAAACAGCCCTTCCCACTGCCAGCAGGCATCGGGCCGGGTGCGGCGCAAGGTGGCAAATTCCGGCAGTTTGACGGCTTTTGCCGCCCGATAGGCAACCCCGTCCAAGGCATAGATGGTCACGGGGTGGAACAGGCGCTCATCCGTCTCTTCCGAGTTCAGCAACGCCAGTAACTCTTCATCTGTGATGATCATGTCAGAGCCTCTCACGTAGTCGCCGGCACACCTCGTCCAGAGCTTGCCGCAGCGGGGGTAGCAGGGGTTGCCGTGGATCCCGTTTCCACTGTTCAATCACCTGGACGAGCGGGGTCGCGCCCACCATTTTGGCGGCCCCCTTCATCTTGTGTAAAGCGGCTTCCAGTGCCATCTCGTCTGCTTGTGTGACACAGCGCTCAATGTCGGCCAGATCCTGGCCGGTCGCCTCCAGATAGAGGGAGATAAGCTCGGGGGTGAGCAGCGGCATCTGGGCTTCTGACCAGGGCGCCGGTGCTGCCACCTTCTGCTCCGGGTTCGGCTCGGGTGCAGGGTCCCCCAGGGTGCGTAGCAGATTGGCGAGATCCTTGAGCAGCAGCGGCTTGTCCAGATGACCACGACAACCGCAGCTGGCCAACTGCGCCGCCGCCGGCTCGCTGAGATCGGCGGTGATCACGTAGGTGGGCAGATGTTGCCAGCGCGGGGTGTCTCGCAGTCGGCGGCAGAGCTCGGCTCCGTCCATCACCGGCATCTGCAGATCGGTCAGCACCAGATCGACCGTCTCGTGCTGCAGCATGTCGAGCGCCAGCTGGCCGTTGGCCGCGCTGATCACCTGGGCCCCCAGCTGGGTCAGCTGCATGCTGATCAATACCCGGTTCACCTCGTGATCTTCAACCAACAGCACCCGCATCCCCTGCCCCGGCAACGTGATCATGCCCTGGGCGGAGGGCACCAGCCGCGGCTGCATCAAGCTGACCACCGAGCCCGGCACCCAGGGTTCGCCCTGCCAGTCCCAGTAGCGCAGCCCCTGTTCATCCTGGCGGGCGCTCAGCACCGGGCCGGCCGGATCGTCCGGCAGATCGAGCTCGCCGAGCCAGGGCAGCAGATAGTCCCGCTCCGCCCCGTCGAGTGCCACATGGACGCTGCTCACCCGCGGGCGCCAGCGCGGCATCTCCTGCAGCAACACCAGCGGCAATGCACAGGTGAAGCGGCTGCCGCCAGTTGTGCGCGGCTCGACCCGGATCTCTCCCCCCATCTGCTCCATCAGCTGGCGACAGATGGCAAGCCCGAGCCCGGTCCCCTGGGCCCGCGGCTGCCCCTCCTCCCCACCCTGTTCAAAGGGCAGGAACAGGCGCGGCAGCAGCTCGGCACTGATGCCGGGCCCCTCGTCATCCACCCCGCACAGCAGCTGGGTGCCGTCCCGGCGGGCCCACAGCACCACCTCGCCACGGCTGCTGAACTTGATGGCATTGGCCAGCAGGTTGTGCAGCACTTGCTGCACCCGATGGGGATCCAGCTCCACCTGAGCGGGCAGTCGGTGATCCAGATCCAGCCGCAGTTGCAGCCGCTTGGAGCGGGCCTTGGACCAGTGCACGGCAGCCACATGCTCACACAAATCCACCAGATCGGTAGGCTGGGGCGAGAGCGCCAGCTGCCGGTTCTCGTTGCGGCTGAAATCGAGCACGTCGTTGAGCAGGCCCAGCAGCTCGTCCCCTGCCTGCCTGACATGGGAGAGCGCAGAGTGCTGCTCGGCATTGAGGGGGGTGTGGCTGAGCCATTCCAGCAGCCCCAGGATGGCGTTCATGGGGGTGCGGATCTCGTGGCTCACCGCCGCGAGGAAGCGGCCCTTGGCCAGCACGGCCTGCTCGGCCCGCTCATGGGAGGCCTGCAGCGCCTGCTCCTGCTCGACCCGCACCGTCACATCCTGCACCACCCCGTATACCCGCCACCCCTGCTCGGGCAGGCTGCGCCCCCGGCCGTAGAACTGCAGCCAGCGGGTACCCTTGAGCGGATGCTGGTAGCGCAGGGCATAGGAGAAGGGCTGGCCGGCCTGCAGCATCTCGCGCATGGGCTGCTGCATCTCGACCTTGTCCTGCGGTGCCAGCCGTCCCAGCGCCTCGCCCGGATTGCGGCGGATCTGCTGGCTGGCCAGCCCCAGCAACTCATAGCTGCCGCGACTGATGAACTCCACCTGGCGGATCCCCTCCTCGTGCAGCAGGAACTGGATCACCACGCCGGGCACCGTGTTGGTCAACGCCCGCAGGCGCCGCTCGGCCTGGCGCAACAAGCGGGTGCGCTCGCGCAGGGCACTGATGTTGGAGAGCGCGATGAGATCCCCCGCCGGCGACTGCTTGCCGAGCTGGAGTGGGATCTGGGCGTAGGAGTAGACCTGATCGCCCAGCGCCATCTCCCCCTCGCTCTCCTGCAGCTGGGCCTGTGGCAGGTGCAATTCCGCCAGGTAGCGGGCCTCCAGCCGCTTGGCCTGCTTGTTGCGCTTGATGATCTCGCCCTGATTGTCCCGCAGGAACACTGGCACCGGCAGCGCCTGGAACAGGGACTCCCGGAACTGGCTCTCCAGAGCCAGGGTCTGCTCCATCGCCTGGCGCTGGCTTACCTCCCGGGCCAGCTGCTGGCGCGAGCGCCAGATCAGCCAGATGACACCGGCACTGATCAGCAGCGCCAGCAACACCGAACCCAGCCAGATCCCGTAGCTGACCCCGGCCTGCTGGGTCAGTACCAGCCGGTGCCAGCGCAGTTTGAGATCGTCATTCTGCTTGCCGGTGAGGGTCATCAGACTCTGTTCCATCACCCCGGCAAGCCTGGGGCTGTGCCGACTGATGGCAAACCCCAACCCGAAACGCTGCGGCAACTCCCGCACCTCCAGCCCGTCCAGCTGGTTGTTGCGAAGCGGGTATTGCAGCTGATAGAGCTCGGCCAGCATGGCGTCGGCCGCGCCGCTCTGTACCGCCGATATCCCCGCTGCCAGGGTGTCGCTCTTGCGCCAGTGATGCGTACCCTCCAGGCGGGTCAGCATCTCTTCGTCATAGAGGGTGGCGGGCACCACTATCCTGCCCTTCACCGCCGCCAGCGTCTCGAGCGGCTGGGTCTTGCGGCTCACCAGGGCATAACGGCTGACCGCCATGATCCGGGTAAAGTCGAAGGCATCGGTCAGCGCCGGCGTTTCCAGCAGGCCGACCATCATGTCAGCCTCGCCGCTTTGCAGCTTGGCCAGCGCCTCTTCCCGGCTGGCGGTGGGGATTACGTGGAAGTTGAGCCCGGTCTGCTGGCTCACCAGTTTCAGCACGTCCGCGCTCCACCCCTTGAGATCGCCCTGCTCGTCGAGGCCGCTGTAAGGCATCAGATCCGGGTTGACCACCAGCTTGATGGCGCTGGAGGTGCCGACCAGCCAGGCCTGCTCCTTGTCGGTGAAGTGAAGCGGGTTGATGTCCTGCTCCCCCTGCGCCAGGTAGCGGTCGAGATCCTGATAGAGGGAGCCCGGCGGCAGGTAGCGGATGGCGGTGTCGATCAGCTCGCGCAGTGCCGGTTTGTCCCGCATCATCAGCCGGTAGCTCACCACCAGCTCGTCGCTGCGCAGGCGGCGCAGCCGCAGCCCGGTATCCGGGTATTCGCGCATCAGGTAACGCAGCTGCAGGTAGTCGCCGAGGTAGGCCGTCCCCTTGCCCGCCGCCAGCGCCGCGTACCAGTTGTCCGCCTCGGTCAGGGGTTGCTGGGTTGAATGGGGATAGAGGGCACGCAGTACCTCGTTCGCCTGCCAGATGGGCGAGACCAGGAACCTGGCCTGCTTCAGCTCGCCGCGATAGAGAATGGCGGACTCGGCCTCCAGCATGGCACGACTGAGCGCCATCCCGGGCAGGGCCTCCAGAGAGGGGCCCACGTTGGGAATGAGATCGCAGCGCCCCTCCAGCAATCCGCTGCGCACGGCAGACCAGTTGGGCAGCTTCTGATAGATGAGCGGAAAGGGGAGCTGTTCGGCCAGTCGCTCCATCTGATCGACCAGCAGCCCTCCCGACTCATCGAGATAAGGCGGTCTGATGAGCGCCGGATAACAGATGGTCAGCGACTGGGTGGCATCGGCAAATGCCTTGGCGGTCGTGGAGAGAGGCAGATCCATCGCCTGCAGTGGCGCGGCCAGCAGCAGACCTAGCAAAAGACTGGTTTTTATCATGAAAAAGTAAAAGCCAGGCGGTTGCCTGGCTTTTTGTCACTCGTTGGGTTCAACATTTTCGACCCTGGCCTTGAGTTTCTGACCAGGGCGGAAGGTGACCACCCGCCGGGCGCTGATGGGAATATCTTCGCCGGTTTTCGGGTTACGTCCTGGACGCTGGTTCTTCTCACGAAGATCAAAGTTACCGAAGCCTGAAATCTTGACTTGTTCACCACGCTCAAGCGCTTGTCTGATCTCTTCAAAGAAGGCTTCCACCATATCTTTGGCTTCACGCTTGCTCATCCCGAGCTGGGTGAACAGGTGCTCTGCAATGTCGGCTTTGGTAAGCGCCATAGATCAATCCCTCAAGGATGCATTCAACTCTTCACCAAGGGCCCGCACGACATTGTCTACGGTCTCGGCAATCTCTTTCTCCTCCAGAGTGCGCTGGGTGTCTTGCAGAACAAGACTAATGGCCAGGCTCTTCTTGTCCTCGGCCATACCAGCACCCTGGTATACGTCAAACAAGTTTATTCCAACTACCTGATTTCCGCCAACTTTTTTAATTACTGCCAGCACATCGCCGGCCAGAACCGCAACATCAACCACCACGGCGATGTCGCGACGGTTGGCCGGGAAGCGGGAAACTTCGGCTGCAACCGGCACCTTGGCCGGGGTCAGCTTGTCCAGCTCCAGCTCGAACATCACGGCACGGCTCTTGAGGCCCAGCTTCTTCTCGAGGCTCGGGTGGATCACGCCGATGTGGCCGATGACCTCGCCATTGCGCAGGATCGCCGCGCTCTGGCCAGGGTGCAGGGCACTGTGTTCGGCACGCTCGAAGGTGAAGGTGGCGCCTTCGGCGGTCAAGTCCAGCACCGCTTCCAGATCCCCTTTCAGATCAAAGAAGTCGGCAGCGCGGCTCTTGATGTCCCAGTGCTCGTCGCTCTGGTTGCCGGTGATGATGCCGGCCAGCATGGGCTCCTGACGGATGCCGTTCTCGGCATTTTCGTCCTTGATGAAACGCAGGCCCTGCTCGAACAGGCGCACCCGCGGCTGCTGACGGTTCTGGTTGTAAACCACCGCCTGTACCAGACCCGGGAACAGAGAGACGCGCATGGCGGACATCTCGACCGAGATCGGGTTCGGCAGCACGATGGCATCGCTCTGCGGGAACAGGGTCTGCTGAGCCTTGGGATCCACGAAGCTGTAGGTGATCGCTTCCTGGAAGCCGCGATCGACCAGCAGGTCGCGCACCCGCTTCAGGGTCACCTGCCCTTCTGCCTGCTCGACCATCGCGAGGGATGCGGCGGGTTTGAGGTTCGGGATGTTGTTGTAGCCGTAGATGCGGGCCACTTCCTCGATGAGGTCTTCCTCGATGGCGATATCGAAACGCCAGGAGGGAGCCAGCGCGGTCCAGCCGTCGGCGTCCACGGTCACCTGCATGCCGAGGCGAGTCAGGATCTCGACCACCTGCGCATCCGCCACGCTGATGCCGATCACCTTGTCGAGCTTGCTACGACGCAGCTTGATGGGGGCTGCCTTGGGCAGATGATCACCGGATTTGACCTCGATGACCGGACCCGCTTCACCACCGCAGATATCCAGCAGCAGACGGGTGGCACGGTCCATCACCTTGGCCTGCAGCTCAGGGTCGACCCCGCGTTCGAAGCGGTGGGAAGAGTCGGTGTGCAGACCGTAGGCACGGGCACGGCCGGTGATGGAGAGCGGCGCGAAGAAGGCGCACTCCAGCAGGATGTCGGTGGTGGTCTCGGAGACACCGGTGCGATTGCCGCCGAAGATGCCGGCCATGCAGGCAGGGCCCTGGGCGTCTGCAATAACGAGCGTGGTCTCTTTGAGCTTCACTTCGTTGCCATCGAGCAGAGTCATCGGCTCGTCGGCCTTGGCGCGGCGCACCACCAGTTCCCCTTCAAGCGTCGCCAAGTCGAAGGCGTGCATCGGCTGGCCATATTCCAGCAGCAGGTAGTTGGTGATGTCGACGATGGCGTCGATGGAGCGGATACCGCCACGGCGCAGCTTCTCCTGCATCCAGAGCGGGCTCTGGGCGTGCAGGTTCAGCCCCTTGATGACACGACCGAGATAACGGGGGCAATCGGCCGGCGCTTCAACCCGGATCGGGAAGGTAGCGTCGATGGTGGCAGCAGCAGGGGTCCAGGTCGGCTCGACCACGTCAACGCTGTTGAGCACGCCGATTTCACGGGCCAGACCGGCGATGCCGAGGCAGTCGGCGCGGTTCGGGGTCAGATCCACGTCGATGCTGACGTCGTTGAGCGCCAGGTAGTCGCGGATATCGGTGCCGATGGGGGCGTCAAGCGGAAGCTCGATGATGCCATCGGCCTCGACGTCGATACCCAGCTCGCTGAAGGAGCAGAGCATGCCGTGGGACGGCTGGCCGCGCAGTTTGGCTTTCTTGATGGTGAAATCACCCGGCAGGGTCGCCCCGACCTTGGCCACGCAGACTTTGAGGCCGGCACGGCAGTTCGTTGCACCGCAGACGATGTCCAGCAGCTCTTCTTCGCCCACGTTGACCTTGGTCACCCGCAGCTTGTCGGCGTCCGGGTGCTGGGCGCACTCGACCACTTCACCCACCACCACGTTGTTGAACTGGCCAGCCACCGCTTCCACGGCGTCCACTTCCAGACCAGCCATGGTGATCTGCTCGGCCAGTGCGTTGTCACTCAACTCGGTGCGGACCCACTCCATCACCCAGGATTTACTGAATTTCATGTTCTCTCGCCCTTACTTGAACTGCTTGAGGAAGCGCAGGTCGTTTTCGAAGAAGGCACGCAGGTCGTTGACCCCGTAACGCAGCATGGTCAGGCGCTCAACGCCCATGCCGAAGGCAAAACCGGAGTATTTTTCCGGATCGATGCCGACCGAACGCAGCACGTTCGGGTGCACCATGCCGCAGCCCAGCACTTCCAGCCACTTGCCGTTCTTGCCCATCACGTCCACTTCGGCGCTCGGCTCGGTGAACGGGAAGTAGGAAGGACGGAAGCGAATGGTCAAGTCTTCCTCGAAGTAGTTGCGCAGGAAGTCATGCAGGATGCCCTTGAGCTCGGTGAAGCTGGCATGCTCGTCAACCAGCAGGCCTTCGACCTGGTGGAACATCGGGGTGTGGGTCATGTCGTAGTCGTTACGATAGACGCGGCCCGGCGCTATGATGCGGATCGGCGGCTGCTGATGCTCCATGGTGCGGATCTGCACGCCCGAGGTGTGGGTGCGCAGCATCAGATCAGGATTGAAGTAGAAGGTATCGTGATCGGTACGAGCCGGATGGTGCGCCGGGATATTCAGCGCATCGAAGTTGTGGAAGCCATCTTCAATCTCGGGACCACGGGCAACCTTGAAGCCCATCTCGCCAAATAGGCGCTCGATGCGCTCGATGGTGCGGGTCACCGGGTGCAGACCACCATTCTCGATGCGGCGGCCCGGCAGGCTGACGTCGATGGTCTCGGCGGCCAGCTTCTGGTTCAGCACGGCAACTTCGAGGGCTTCACGACGCCCGTTCAGGGCATCCTGAACCTGCTGTTTGGCCTGGTTGATCACGGCGCCCGCGGCGGGACGCTCTTCAGCGGACAGGGCGCCCAGGCCCTTCATCTGCTCGGTAAAAAAGCCCTTTTTACCCAGATATTTGACCCGGATTTCGTCGAGGGCGGCGATATCGCTTACACCCTCAATTTCGGCCCTGGCTTGGCCGACTACTTCTTCAAGCTGTTGCATGTCTTCCTCGTCACCACTCCCGGTACAGGAGCCTTTAGGCTAAATAAGGTCAAGAGGGGAATAATACAAAAAAAGCCCCTTCACTGACCATAGTTAAGGTGCCCTTTTCTCCCTAGAAATCATTTTGTTATCAAGTAGGGCTTCGAGCCGGACCTGCTTCTTCTTTGCGATTGGGTACACAATTTCAGTTTGATGGCATATGAAGCCATATGTATAGCTATCATGATGGTAGAGTCATCGCCGCCTGCAAGCGACAAATGACAGACAACAAAAAAGGAGGCATAGGCCTCCTTTTAGCATTTATAACAGAACCGGATTAAACCAGAGCTGCTTTGGCCTTTTCAACCAGGGCGGTGAAAGCCAGCTTGTCGTGAACGGCGATATCGGACAGGATCTTGCGATCGATCTCGATGGAAGCCTTCTTCAGACCGTTGATCAGACGGCTGTAGGACAGACCGTTCTGACGGGCTGCTGCGTTGATACGAGCAATCCACAGTTGACGGAACTGACGCTTTTTCTGGCGACGGTCACGGTAGGCATACTGACCAGCTTTGGTTACCGCTTGTACCGCTACGCGGTAGACACGGGAACGGGCGCCGTAGTAACCCTTGGCGGCTTTCATTACTTTCTTGTGACGAGCGCGAGCGGTCACACCACGTTTAACTCTTGGCATTTTTCACATCCCCCCTTATGCGTACGGCAGACAAGCGACAACACGTTTGTGGTCGGCAGCGGAAACAAAGAACTTCGGTCCCAGCTGACGCTTACGCTTACTGCTCTTCTTGGTCAGGATGTGACGCAGGTGGTTGTGCTTGCACTTGAAGCGACCTGAGCCAGTCTTCTTGAAGCGCTTTGCGGCGCCCCGGTTGGTTTTCATCTTCGGCATTTCATACTCCGCATTGTGAGTGACAACAAAATCGCAAGGCGAACCGACTCATGGGGCTGGCCCCATGAGTCAATTTCTTGTGGGCCTTAAGATTTCTTCTTGGGTGCGAGGACCATCACAGCTTGACGGCCTTCGACTTTCGGGAACGATTCGACTACGGCCAGCTCTTCCAGATCGTTCTTGACGCGCTCCAGAACCTTGATACCAAGATCCTGGTGGGCCATTTCACGACCACGGAAGCGCAGGGTGACCTTTGCCTTGTCCCCGTCTTCCAGAAAGCGAACCAGGTTGCGTAGTTTTACCTGATAGTCGCCTTCGTCGGTGCCAGGACGGAATTTGATTTCCTTGACCTGGACGACTTTCTGCTTTTTCTTCTGTTCTTTGGTGGTTTTGCTCTTTTCGTAGAGGAATTTGCCGTAATCCATGATCCGGCAAACGGGCGGCTCAGCGTTCGGACTGATCTCGACCAGATCCACTCCGGCCTCAAGGGCCAAGTTCAGAGCATCCTGGATGGAGGTGATGCCAATGGCTTCACCATCCAGGCCAGTCAGACGAACTTCTTTCAGACGGATCTCTTCGTTGATCCGGTGAGCGCGGGCTTGCGGTTGCTTGCCCAGTTTTTTTCCGCCTTTTATAGCTTATTCCTCCACTTTCTTTTGTCCGCGGGTCTGAACTTCCTGGGTCAACAGAGCAATCAGCTCTTCAACAGGATAAGAGCCCAGGTCAGCCCCTTTACGGGTACGTACTGCAATCTTGCCGGCTTCTACTTCTTTATCGCCGCAGACCAGCATAAAAGGTACCCGCTTCAAAGTATGCTCGCGGATTTTAAAGCCAATCTTCTCATTTCTCAAGTCCGCTTTTGCGCGAAGGCCCGCATCATTCAATGCTTTGGCTACTTTCACCGCATAATCGGCCTGATTGTCGGTAATATTCATGACCACGGCCTGGGTAGGTGCCAACCAGGTCGGGAACAGTCCGGCGTACTCTTCGGTCAGGATCCCGATGAAACGCTCCAGCGAGCCCAGAATGGCGCGGTGGATCATCACGGGGACGTGACGCTCGTTGTCTTCGCCCACATAAGTGGCACCCAGACGGCCCGGCAGGGCAAAATCGAGCTGCACGGTACCACATTGCCAGGCACGGTCAAGGCAGTCATGCAGGGTGAATTCGATCTTGGGACCGTAGAAGGCCCCCTCGCCCGGCTGCAGGTCGTACTTCAGACCGTTCAGCACCAGCGCTTCGGCCAGCGCGGCCTCGGCGCGATCCCAGGCCTCATCGGAGCCGATACGCTGTTCCGGACGAGTGGAGAGCTTGACCACGATGTTCTCGAAACCGAAGGTGCCGTAGACGTCGTAGACCATGCGGATGCACGCAGACACCTCTTCCATGATCTGCTCTTCGGTACAGAAGATGTGGGCATCATCCTGAGTGAAACCCCGTACCCGCATCAGGCCGTGCAGTGAGCCTGACGGCTCGTTGCGGTGGCAGGAGCCGAACTCGGCCATGCGCAGCGGCAGGTCGCGGTAGGATTTCAGGCCCTGGTTGAAGATCTGCACGTGACCCGGGCAGTTCATCGGCTTGATGGCGTACTCGCGGTTCTCGGACTGGGTGGTGAACATGGCCTGGGCGTACTTCTCCCAGTGACCTGAACGCTCCCACAGCACGCGATCCATCATGAAGGGACCCTTCACTTCCTGATAGTCGTACTCTTTGAGCTTGCCGCGGATGAAGGTTTCCAGCTCGCGGAAGATGGTCCAGCCGTCGTTGTGCCAGAACACCATGCCCGGCGCTTCTTCCTGCATGTGGTACAGGTCGAGCTGCTTGCCGATCTTGCGGTGGTCGCGCTTGGCGGCCTCTTCCAGACGCTGCAAATAGGCCTTGAGCTGCTTCTTGTCGGCCCAGGCGGTGCCGTAGATGCGCTGCAGCATCTTGTTGTTGGAGTCACCGCGCCAGTAGGCGCCGGACATCTTCTGCAACTTGAAGTGGTGGCAGTGACGCATGTTGGGCACGTGCGGGCCGCGACACATGTCGATGTACTCTTCGTGATGATAAAGACCTGGCTGGTCATCACGGGCAATGTTCTGATCCAGGATCTCGACCTTGTAAGTCTCGCCACGGGCTTCGAACACATCGCGTGCTTCCTGCCAGGAGACCTTCTTCTTGACGACGTCGTAATCCTTGGCGGCCAGCGCCAGCATGCGTTCTTCCAGGGCAGCCAGATCTTCATCGGTCAGGGTGCGGTCGAGATCGATGTCGTAGTAGAAACCATTGTCTATGACGGGACCGATGGCCATCTTGGTCTGGGGCCAGAGTTGCTTGATGGCATGACCCAGCAGGTGAGCACAGGAGTGGCGCAGAATGTCCAGACCTTCTTCGTCTTTGGCGGTGATGATGGCCAGGGAGGCATCGGCTTCGATCAGCTCGCAGGCATCCACCAGTTCACCGTTTACCCGACCGGCAATGCACGCCTTGGCGAGACCGGGACCGATGTCCGCGGCCACATCCATGACGGAAACGGCGTGGGCAAATTGACGTTGGCTGCCATCAGGCAGAGTAATGATTGGCATTGTGTGTTTCCTTATACAGTGGTGCCCCCTACCAAAGGGCACATGCGGGATGGAAAGATTCATTCAAAAATGGGTGATGTTCTGGCTCTCCACAGCACTTTGCGAAGACGCCCCGTGACGCAAACAACCCGTTCAACGTCGCAAGACAAACCAAAAACCGGACCATGCTACCAGAAGTAGGCGGGGCTGTATCGGGTTTGCTGAGATTTTCTACAACCAGATGAACCGCTTGGAGGTTATTCCCCTAGCAGGGGCTGCCAGTTGAAATCGAACGTGGAGCTCCCCTCCTGGGCCAGTTCCAGCTCCTGCAGCACCTTGAGCGCCAGCTGGTTGCCCTGCCTGGCGGCCTGATAGAGCCACTCCTTGGCACGGGGCAGATCGACCCGCCCGCTGACCCCCATCAGATGCAGCACCCCCACCTTCAGCATGGCGGGCACATCACCGTTCCTGGCCGCCAGCTCCATCCAGTGAAACGCCTCGCGCAGATCCCGCTTCACCCCGGCGCCCCGCAAATAGAGCTCCCCCAGCCGGTACTGGCCGAAGGCGTCCCCCGCCTGCGCCGCCTGACGATAGAGGTTGATGGCGCGTTCCATATCCTGCTCGCTCCCCTGCCCCATTTCATGGCTCCAGCCCATCAATGCCTGCGCCCGTGGCTGGCCCTGATCCGCCAGCGGCGACCAGATCCGGGTTGCCTCATCGAAGTGGCCGGTGCGCCAGGCGCGGTTGGCCGAGGCCAGCTCCTGCTCGGTAGAGAGCGGGATCAGGCGCCAGATAACCAGCGCAATGACGGCGATGAAGAGCCAGCGGTAGGTGATGGGTGCCATGATGATTTCCGTGATCCAGTTCGCATTTCGTCTATGTAAACGAAATGTAGCACCGCGATCAAGCAAGAGATCCTTTTGACATGCTTTTTATGGCCGGCTGGGTCGGCAGGGCTTGCATTCGGCAATGAGGGTCAGCATGATAACTGTATATATAAACAGTATTGGTGCAGCACCATGGCAGGACGAGGCAGTTCCCACAACGTTGATCACCGTTTCAGCGGCCCGCGGGTCGATGCGGTCGACGACGGCTGGGCCCAACCCGAGTGGGAAGCGGCATTCGCCGCCAGCGCTCCCCGCACCGAGGTGACGGAGATCAGCGCCCGCAGCATCATCAGTTACAACAGCTCCCCCGACGTTCCCTTCGGCCGCTCCATCAATCCCTATCAGGGGTGCGAACACGGTTGCATTTACTGTTATGCCAGACCGAGCCACGCCTATCTCGAGCTCTCCCCCGGCCTCGACTTCGAAACCAGGCTGTTTGCCAAACTCAACGCCGCCGAGCTGCTGCGTCGGGAGTTTGCCAGACCTGCCTATCAGCCGCAGACCATAGTGCTGGGGGCCAATACCGACCCCTATCAGCCCATCGAGCATCACTATCGCCTCACCCGCCAGTTGCTCGAGGTGATGCTAGCCCACCGCCATCCGGTGGGGATCATCACCAAGAGCGCCATGATATTGCGCGACCTCGATCTGCTGACCGAGCTGGCCCGGGAGGGGCTCTGCCAGGTGATGGTGTCGGTCACCACCTTGAATGAAACCCTGCGGCGACAGCTGGAGCCAAGAGCCAGCACCGGGACCGGGCGGCTTAAGGTGGTGGAGAAACTGGCCCGCGCCGGCGTGCCGGTCGGCGTGCTGGCGGCGCCCATGATCCCGCGCCTCAACGAGCCCGAGCTCGAGCAGATCATCAAGAGCGCCGCCGAGGCCGGAGCCCATTGCGCCGACTATATCCTGCTGCGACTGCCCCACGAGCTGGCACCGCTGTTCAGTGACTGGCTGGAGCAATACTACCCAGGCCAGAAGGAGGCGATCCTCAACCAGCTGCGAGCCAGCCGGGACGGCGCTCTTAACAGTCCCGCCTTCGGGACCCGGATGCGGGGAGAAGGCCAGTTTGCCGATCTGCTGGCCCAGCGCTTTCGCTTGATCGCCAAGCGGCTCGGGCTTGGCAAGCGCCACTTTCAACTGCGCCAGGATGCCTTCATCCGCCCGGGCGAACAGCTGCGGCTGTTTTAATTCCCGTCATGACGCCAGTCAGCCTCTGGGACACACTCTCGCAGCGCGCTCGCGGGCAATCAGCTCGACCGGCAGCCTCGCCGGTTCATGGGCCACTTCCAGCTCCTGTTCGTGCTGCGCCTCGTCCCTCCCAGCTTCGCCCCATACCCGGCTCCACCAGATTTCCCACATCACCCAGCTGGTCATAAGATGCTCCTGTGCGGCAGAGGCCGCCGTTGTGATCGCCGACGCAGGCAAGATGCCCTGCCCCCATGACAGAGGCATGACGCCCCGATGACATCTCGGTTGCCGCTCTGGCGGCAGCCTGGCTGGGGCAGCTAACGGCGGGCATAAAAAAAGAGCGACCTGAAGGTCGCTCTTTCATATCGGGAAAAGGGGGAACGATTACTCGTCGCCCGCCTCCCCTGCATCGACAGCACCGGTGTCTGCGGCGGTATCGGTGCCTTCAGACACCTCACCCTCGACGGCCAGTGCCTCGGTTTCCTCTTCGTCGCTCTCGGCAACACGCTGCAGGCCGACCACGGTTTCGTCTTCACCGGTACGGATCAGACGCACACCGCCGGTGTTGCGGCCGATGACGCTCACCTCGGCAACGCGAGTACGTACCAGGGTACCGCCGTTGGTGATCAGCATGATCTGGTCGGTATCCTCGACCTGGATCGCATCGATCACCTTGCCGTTGCGCTCGTCCACCTTGATGGAGATAACGCCCTGGGTACCACGGCTCTTGGTCGGGTATTCGTCCAGCGCGGTACGCTTGCCGTAACCATTCTCGGTGGCGGTGAGGATGGCACCGTCGCCACGGGGGACGATGAGGGAGACCACCTTGTCACCGGCGCCGAGCTTGATGCCGCGCACACCGGCAGCGGTACGACCCATGGGACGCACGCCCTTGAAGGAGCCCTTGCTTTCGGTGCCTTCGCCGTTGTCGCTGCCATCATCGTCGTTGCCGGCGTCGTCGTCGGTGTCGACCTCGTCAGTGGCATCGGCATCGGCGCGACCGCTGCCTTCCGCGAAGCGAACAACCTTGCCCGCATCGGAGAAGAGCATGATCTCGTTGCTGCCGTCGGTGATGTCCACCCCGATCAGCTCATCACCCTCTTTGAGGTTGATGGCGCGGATACCGGAGGAGAGCGGACGGCTGAAGTCGGACAGGCTGGTCTTCTTCACGGTACCGTTGGCGGTGGCGAAGAACACATACTTGTCGGCGTCATATTCCTTGACCGGCAGGATGGCGGTGATGCGCTCACCCTCATCCAGCGGCAGCAGGTTGATGATCGGACGACCGCGGGCGCCACGGGACGCCTCCGGCAGTTGATACACCTTGAGCCAGTAGACCTTGCCACGGGTGGAGAAGCACAGAATGGTGTCGTGGGTGTTGGCCACCAACAGACGCTCCACAAAATCCTCTTCCTTGATCCGGGTGGCCGACTTGCCACGACCACCGCGGCGCTGGGCCTCGTAGTCGGAGAGCGGCTGATACTTCACGTAACCCTGGTGAGACAAGGTCACGACCACGTCTTCCGGGGTGATCAGATCTTCGATGTTGATCTCGGCACTGGACATGCTGATCTCGGTACGACGCTCGTCGCCGTACTGCTCGCGCACGGCCAGCAGTTCGTCGCGGATCACTTCCATCAACCGCACCGGGCTTGCCAGGATGAACAGCAGCTCGGCGATGAGATCCAGCAGAGATTGGTACTCTTCCAGGATCTTCTCGTGCTCGAGGCCGGTCAGCTTGTGCAGACGCAGGTCAAGGATGGCCTGGGCCTGCTGCTCGGTCAGGTAGTAGTGACCCTCGCGGATGCCGAACTCGGGTTCCAGCCACTCGGGGCGGGCTGCGTCGTCACCGGCTTTCTCCAGCATGGAGGCCACGTTGCCGAGCTCCCAGCCACGGGCAACCAGGCCCGCTTTCGCATCGGCCGGGGTCGCGCTGTGGCGAATGAGTTCGATCACCGGATCGATGTTGGCCAGCGCCACCGCCAGGCCTTCCAGGATGTGAGCCCGATCCCGCGCCTTGCGCAGTTCGAACACAGTCCGGCGGGTCACCACTTCGCGGCGGTGCAGCAGGAATGCATCCAGGATCTCTTTGAGGTTCATCACCTTGGGCTGGTTGTTGTCCAGCGCCACCATGTTGATGCCGAAAGTGGTCTGCATCTGGGTGTGCTTGTAGAGATTGTTCAGCACAATCTCGCCGGACTCGCCGCGCTTGATCTCGATGACGATGCGCATGCCGTCCTTGTCGGACTCATCGCGCAGGGCGCTGATGCCCTCGATCTTCTTCTCTTTGACCAGCTCGGCAATCTTCTCGATCAGGCGAGCCTTGTTCACCTGATAGGGGATCTCGTGGACGATGATGGTCTCGCGACTGGTCTTCTCGTCTACTTCCACCTCGGCCTTGGCGCGCACGTAGATGGAGCCACGACCGGTACGGTACGCCTGCACGATGCCGGAACGACCGTTGATGATGCCACCGGTGGGGAAATCCGGGCCGGTGATGTAGGTCATCAGCTCGTCGATGGTGAGGTCGCCGTTCTCGATCAACGCCAGACAGCCGTTGACTATCTCGGTGAGGTTGTGAGGCGGAATGTTGGTCGCCATGCCCACCGCAATACCGGAGGAGCCGTTGACCAGCAGGTTGGGAACCTTGGTGGGCATGACAGCCGGGATCATCTCGGTGCCGTCATAGTTCGGCACCCAGTCCACGGTCTCTTTGTCCAGATCGGCCAGCAGCTCGTGGGAGATGCGGGCCATCCGCACTTCGGTATAACGCATGGCCGCGGCGCTGTCGCCATCGACCGAACCGAAGTTGCCCTGACCGTCGACCAGCATGTAACGCATGGAGAAATCCTGCGCCATGCGGACGATGGTGTCATACACGGCAATGTCGCCGTGCGGGTGATATTTACCGATTACGTCACCGACCACACGGGCCGATTTTTTATAGGGCTTGTTCCAGTCGTTCCCCAGCTCGTTCATTGCATACAGAACGCGGCGGTGAACCGGTTTCAAGCCATCACGCACATCCGGCAGAGCTCGTCCTACGATCACGCTCATGGCGTAATCAAGATAGGAACTCTTGAGCTCTTCTTCGATGTTGACCGGCGTGATCTCTCTGGCCAGATCGCTCATAGAAAGCCTTAATCCCTAATTAGTTGTTCTTTGGCTTAAACAGCGCGACATGGTAACACACTGAGCCAAATATCTTAAGCCACAAATCCGGTAACAAGTCGGGCTGGTGTGACAAAGTCCGTCCGTTATAATGCCCGCCAGGACAATAGATTGCGCGCGCACTCCCCTGCCTGCGCGCCCTTGCCACAGGATCATCAAAAAATGCACAGTGATGCCAATGTCGATCTGACAGAAATCGCCAAATTCGAAGCCATCGCCTCCCGCTGGTGGGACATGGAGGGAGAGTTCAAGCCGCTGCATCAAATCAACCCGGTGCGCCTTGACTGGATCACCGACAAGAGCGGCGGCCTGTTTGGCAAGCGCATCCTCGACATCGGTTGCGGCGGCGGCATCCTCGCCGAGAGCATGGCTCGTCGGGGCGCCCAGGTCACCGGCATCGACATGGGCAAGGAGCCCCTGGGCGTCGCTCGCCTGCACGCCCTGGAAGCGGGTGTGGAGCTCGAGTATCGCCAGATCACCGCCGAGGCTCACGCCGACGAAGCCCCGGGCCAGTATGACGTGGTCACCTGCATGGAGATGCTGGAGCACGTGCCGGACCCCGCCTCCGTGCTGCGCGCCATCGCCACCCTAGTGCGCCCGGGCGGCAAGGTGTTCGTCTCCACCATCAACCGCAACCCGAAAGCCTATCTGATGATGATCCTCGGCGCCGAGTACCTGATGAAGATGGTCCCCAAGGGTACCCACGACCACAAGAAATTCATCACCCCGGCCGAACTGTGTCGCATGGGTGAGGCCGCAGGCCTGCTGGTACGGGACATGAGCGGCGTCCACTACGCGCCGCTCTCCAACAGCTTCAAGCTTGGTCGCAACGTCGACGTCAACTACATGGTGGCGTTCGAGCGCCCGGAGCAAGGCTGATGACGACTCACCCTGCTGCACCCCTTGGCTGCGTGCTGTTTGATCTGGACGGTACCCTGCTCGATACCGCGCCGGATCTCGGCGCTGCCGTCAACCATGTGCTGATAAGCGAAGGCTTTGCGCCGCTCTCTGACGACATCATTCGTCAGACCACCTCTCACGGGGCCCTGGGGCTGCTCAGGGCCGGTCTTGGTGACGAGCTGCTGGAGGAGCTGGGCGCCACCCGCCTTCGCACCGCCCTGCTCGACTACTACGCGGCCAACCTCTGTGTCGGCACCCGCCCCTATGAAGGCATGGTGGATCTCATCGAGTGGCTCGACGAGAAAAAGCTGCCCTGGGGCATCGTCACCAACAAGCCAGGCTTTCTCACCGAGCCGCTGCTGGCTGCGCTGCCGGCGCTTGCCAGTTGCGGCGTCACCGTCAGCGCCGACACTCTGCCGGTGCGCAAGCCCGACCCCGCCCCCATGTTCTTTGCCTGCGAGCAACTTGGCGTCGCGGCCAGCCACTGCCTCTATGTGGGGGATCATGTGCGCGACATCGAGGCCGGACGCAACGCCGGCATGCGTACCGCCGTCGCCGGCTGGGGTTACCTCAATGACGACGAGGATCCCGCCCAGTGGGGCGCCGACCTTCACTTTGATACCGTGCAGGCCCTGCATCACTGGCTGCGCTACGAGCTGGATTAAGCCTTGCCCGCCTGAGCAGTCAGGCAAGGCTGCCGTGGATACATATAGAAGTGGATGATCAGGGGGAGCTCCACGCCTGGGTTCTCTTGGATAACGCAGCAGGTGGATAACCCAAGAGATGGATAACAGACGCAGCTTTGCGACCATCCCTTGAGCTGAGCGGTGAAAATGACGCCCATCTGGTCACTCGCGCAGCAAAACGGAGGATCGGCAATTGCTCCCCCCGTTTTGCCGGTTTGACAAGCAGTGCGGCAGCGGGATCGGACACCTTTTGACCCTTGCTGCACAAGGGATAATCAGGCTGAATTTGCTAGTAAAAACACCCCGTTTTCGCAAGCAAAAAAAGTTATTTAAATTTTCCATGTTCGATCATCAGACTTGCATTTACCGGATCGGACGGATGAAAACCCGTTCGCTGTGAGCGTCCACTAACTCCATCGACAACACCCACAATTTATCCACAGCAATTGCCTTATCCACAGATTGCAAAGCCGGGCAGACCTCACTATCTTGTAGCTCGAATTCAAAATAACACTATATCTTGTGATTCATCGCACAATAGGTACCCACCTCCATCGCCCTTCCCGGGCCGGAGGCCAACGCCGTGCGATGGTTTTTCGGGAATCAACTAAAGGTCATCAGCCAATGAACTTGTTTGTGACGAAGCGTAACGGCCACAAAGAACCCATCGATCTGGATAAAATTCACCGCGTGCTCGACTGGGCTGCCGAGGGTCTCGACAACGTGTCGGTCTCCCAGGTGGAACTCAAGTCCCACATCCAGTTCTATGACGGCATCCGTACCGCCGATATCCACGAAACCGTCATCAAGGCCGCTGCTGATCTGATCTCCGAGCAAAGCCCGGACTACCAGTACATGGCCGCCCGTCTGGCCATCTTCCACCTGCGCAAGAAGGCCTACGGCCAGTTCGAGCCGCCCCACCTCTACCAGCACGTCGCCAAGCTGGTGGACATGGGCAAGTACGATAAGCACCTGCTGGAAGACTACAGCCAGGCCGAGTTCGAGGAGCTGAACGCCCACCTCGACCACTGGCGCGACATGGACTTCTCCTACGCAGCGGTCAAGCAGCTGGAAGGCAAGTACCTGGTCCAGAACCGCGTCACCGGCGAAATTTACGAGAGCCCGCAGTTCCTCTACATCCTGGTAGCGGCCTGCCTCTTCTCCAAGTATCCGAAAGATACCCGTCTGGACTACATCAAGCGCTTCTATGATGCGGTCTCGACCTTCAAGATCTCGCTGCCGACTCCGATCATGAGCGGCGTACGCACCCCGACCCGTCAGTTCAGCTCCTGCGTGCTGATCGAGTGCGACGACAGCCTGGATTCCATCAATGCCACCGCCAGCGCCATCGTGCGTTACGTTTCCCAGCGCGCCGGCATCGGCATCAACGCCGGTCGCATTCGTGGTCTTGGCAGCCCCATCCGTGGCGGCGAAGCCTTCCACACCGGTTGCATCCCCTTCTACAAGTACTTCCAGACTGCGGTGAAGTGCTGCTCCCAGGGCGGCGTGCGCGGCGGGGCGGCCACCCTGTTCTACCCGCTGTGGCACACCGAGGTGGAGAGCCTGCTGGTACTGAAGAACAACCGCGGCGTCGAAGAGAACCGGGTCCGCCACATGGACTACGGCGTGCAGATCAACAAGCTGATGTACCAGCGCCTGATCAAGGGCGGCGACATTACTCTGTTCTCCCCGTCCGATGCGCCGGGTCTGTACGATGCCTTCTTCGCGGATCAGGACAAGTTCGAAGAGCTCTACGTCAAGTACGAGCAGGATCCGAGCATTCGCAAGAAGACCCTCAAGGCGGTGGATCTCTTCTCCCTGATGATGCAGGAGCGCGCCGGCACCGGTCGCATCTACATCCAGAACGTGGACCACTGCAACACCCACAGCCCGTTCGATCCGAGCGTGGCGCCGGTGCGCCAGTCCAACCTCTGCCTCGAGATTGCGCTGCCCACCAAGCCGCTCAACAACGTGGATGACGAAGAGGGCGAGATCGCCCTGTGCACCCTGTCGGCCTTCAACCTGGGCGCCATCGAGAAGCTGGAAGATCTGGAAGAGATGGCCGAGCTGGCCGTGCGCGCCCTGGATGCCCTGCTCGACTATCAGGACTACCCGCTCAAGGCCGCCAAGAAGGGCAGCATGAACCGTCGCACCCTGGGGATCGGCGTCATCAACTACGCCTACTACCTGGCGAAGAACGGTGCCCGCTACTCCGACGGTTCCGGTCTGGCGCTGACTCACCGCACCTTCGAGGCGATCCAGTACTACCTGCTGAAGGCCTCCGTGCAGCTGGCCCGCGAGTTCGGCCCCTGCCCGGCGTTCAACGAAACCACCTATGCCCAGGGGATCCTGCCCATCGATACCTATAAAAAGGATCTGGACAACCTGTGCAACGAGCCGCTGCACCTGGACTGGGAAGCGCTGCGCGAGGAGATCCGCACCGTGGGTCTGCGCAACTCCACCCTGACCGCCCTGATGCCGAGCGAGACCTCCAGCCAGATCTCCAACGCCACCAACGGCATCGAGCCGCCGCGCGGCCTGGTCTCTGTCAAGGCCTCCAAGGATGGCATCCTCAAGCAGGTGGTGCCCGAGTATGACCGCCTGAAGGATCAATACGAACTGCTCTGGAAGCAACCGAGCGTCGATGGTTACCTGCAGCTGGTCGGTATCATGCAGAAGTTCGTGGATCAGGCTATCTCCGCCAACACCAACTATGATCCCGCCCGTTTCGAAGGCAACAAGGTACCGATGAAGCAGCTGCTCAAGGACTTGCTGACCGCCTACAAATACGGCCTCAAGACCCTGTACTATCACAACACCCGTGATGGTGCGGACGATGCCCAGACCGATCTGCAAGATGACGGTTGTGCCGGCGGCGCCTGCAAGATCTGATGAACCGGGCGGGAGCGACAAGCTCCCGCCCTCCTGTTTCCCCTACTTCGCGATATTCGACAACCATGGCCTATTCAACTTTCTGCCAGACCCAAAACGACCAGCTCAAGGAGCCGATGTTCTTCGGCCAGTCGGTCAACGTGGCCCGTTATGACCAGCAAAAACACGAAGTGTTCGAGCGCCTGATCGAGAAGCAGCTCTCCTTCTTCTGGCGCCCGGAAGAGGTGGACGTCTCCCACGACCGCATCGACTTCCAGGCCCTGCCGCCCCACGAGCAGCACATCTTCATCTCCAACCTGAAGTACCAGACCCTGCTGGATTCCATTCAGGGCCGCAGCCCCAACGTGGCGCTGCTGCCGCTGGTCTCCATTCCGGAGCTGGAAACCTGGATCGAGACCTGGGCCTTCTCGGAGACCATCCACTCGCGCTCCTACACCCATATCATCCGCAACATCGTCAACACCCCCGCCCAGGTGTTTGACGACATCGTCACCAACGAGCAGATCCTGAAGCGCGCCGGCTCCATCAGCCACTTCTACGACGATCTGATTGAAGCGACCGCGCTCTACCACCTGCACGGTGAAGGCACCCATCAGGTGGCCGGCCGCGAGGTATCCATTACCTTGCGCGAGCTCAAGAAGAAGCTCTACCTGTGCCTGATGAGCGTCAACGCACTGGAAGCGATCCGCTTCTACGTCAGCTTCGCCTGCTCCTTCGCCTTCGCCGAGCGCGAGCTGATGGAGGGCAACGCCAAGATCATCAAGATGATCGCCCGCGACGAAGCACTGCACCTGACCGGCACCCAGCACATGCTGAACCTGATGCGCAGCGGCCAGGACGACCCCGAGATGGCCGAGATCGCCCGCGAGTGCGAGCAGGCCTGCTTCGATCTGTTCAAGGAAGCCGCCATCCAGGAGAAGGAGTGGGCCGAGTACCTGTTCCAGGACGGCTCCATGATCGGCCTTAACAAGGACATCCTCTGCCAGTACGTGGAGTACATCACCAACCTGCGGATGGCCGCCGTTGGCCTGCAGCCGGCCTTTGCCGGCGCCAAGCAGAACCCGATCCCCTGGATCAACACCTGGCTCTCCTCCGACAACGTGCAGGTCGCCCCGCAGGAAGTGGAAGTGAGTTCCTACCTGGTGGGTCAGATCGACAGCGAAGTGAACGCCGAAGACCTGGGTGATTTCGAGCTGTGAGTGACGCCACCGGCACGCTGACCGAGCCCCTGCACGCCGCCCCCGCCAAGAGCGAGACGGGCGCACCGCAGGTACACACCCGGGATGGCGTGCTGCACGCCCACCCCGGCGAGAGCGTGCTGGAGACCCTGGAGCGTCACGGTCATCACGTGGAGTTCCAGTGCCGCAGCGGCTATTGCGGCGCCTGCCGTACGCCGCTGATGGCAGGCAAGGTGCACTATGCCGCCGTGCCGCTCGCCTTTGTCTCCCAGGGTGAGTGCCTGCCCTGCTGCTGCAAGCCGGTGGGGGCCATCCGGCTCGACATCAAGAAGGGCTAAGACCGCCCTCCCTTGATATGTCCAAGCTCGTCTCGCCAAACAAAAAGCCGCCGGATTGCTCCGGCGGCTTTTTTACATCCATCTTTATACCTCATGGGCTGCTGGCTGATGCACCACCCGCCCCCACAAGGCATTACAGCCAGGGCGCGGCGGTCGGCCCATGGTGCAGGCCCAGCTTCCAGACCCGGCCAAAGTGCTTGTAGTGACCGGCCGCGACACCGGCCTTCTCGCCCATGCCGTGGTAGAGGTCGAGGTGACCCTTCTTCACCGCCCCGCCCACATCCAGCGCAATCAACAGCCGCAGCTGATGCTTGCCGGTCCAGTTGCCCTCTTTGTCCAGCAGCGGCACCTCCGCCAGGATCGGCGTGCCCATCGGCAGCAGGGTCTTGTCGGCGGCCACCGCCGCCATCGGCAGCAGCGGGATGCCGGCGGCCCCGATCACATCGTTGGTGGGGCGACGCTCGAAGAAGACATAGGAGGGGTTCTGCTCCACCAGCTCCTTGACGCTCTCCTCCGGCTGACGGTTTGCCCACTCCTTGATGGCCTTCATGGACATCTGCTCCCTGGGCACCTCGCCGCGGTCGATCAGCACCCGGCCTATGCTCACATAGCCGTGACCGTTCTTGCCGCTGTAGCCCAGATACTGCAGCCTGTCGTCATCACCATAGTGAACAAAGCCCGAGCCCTGCACGTCCATCAGGAAGTTGTCGATAAGAGACTTGCTGTAGCCAAGCTCCAGCCCGCGGTTGGCCAGCGCCCCCTGATGGATCTGGGCCCGGGTCGGACAACGACTGCCGCAGTTGGGCATGGCGTAGATGGGGTACTTGTATTTCGCATCCGGGCGGTGGCGTACCTCCAGCACCGGCGAGTAGT
Source organism: Aeromonas sp. QDB20 (assembly GCF_027707805.1). Classification (NCBI taxonomy): domain Bacteria; kingdom Pseudomonadati; phylum Pseudomonadota; class Gammaproteobacteria; order Aeromonadales; family Aeromonadaceae; genus Aeromonas; species Aeromonas sp. QDB20. The sequence goes on from NZ_JAPCJC010000018.1 coordinate 74,044, forward strand.
AACCGGTGAACAGCACGTTCCCCATCCGATCCGAGCCCCCCAGCTGGGCCAGACTGATGCCATAACGGGTAATGTCGGCGGGATTGCCGCCGTTCGCCACCCAGCGGGAGAGCTGGTGATAGAGTTCGCCATAGCGGCGGGTCATCTTGCCGGAGCGCTCCAGCACCAGCCTGCTCTGGGGGCCGAACTTGCTGTAGTCGGCGCGCACGCGGCTGTTGACGCGCTCAACCCGCACCAGATCGTAGGGCAGCATGCCGTCCAGATACTGCTTGCCCAGATTTTCCGGCACCTCGCAGTTGAGAAAACATCTGGCATCGGGTTTGTTTTTGGGCACCTGGGCTTGCTCAGAGTTGCCCGCACAACCGGCCAACCCCAGCACAGCGGCGGTCAGCCAGTACGCGTGTTTATTCATATGTCCTCATATAACACCAAGCGTCATGTTCGGCGGGGAAGATGCCAAATTTGCAGGGGGAAAGCAAACGCCTTCAAACCTGCGACGACGGATTTCTCCAAAGGGGATCTTCTGGGTTATAACAAGGTAACAAGGTGTGAGGGGCCATGGATGGAACAGCTCGAGATCTTCCCGCTGCAGAGCCCCTGCATCGGGGTCTGTGAAGTGAACAACAAGGGCTACTGCAAGGGGTGCCTGCGCAGCCGCGAAGAGCGCTTCAACTGGCTCACCATGACCCCGGCCCAGCAGCAGGAGGTGATGCGCCTGTGCCGGGGTCGCAAGGCGCGGGTGGAAGCCGCCCGCCGCAAAACGCTGGAGGCAGCCCAGAACGAGCCACAAGAGCAACCGGGTTGGGATTTCTAGTTTCTCCCCCTCCTCCTTTCACGACAAACATAAAAAAGCGGCCTGCAGGCCGCTTTTCTTTTTGACACTATGAGATGTTGCCGGATGGCAAGGCTTATGCCGTGACCAGCTTGGCCTGCTCTTCACCGCGTTTGAGCATGGCGTAAGCCACCCCGGTCAGCAGCGAGCCCGCCGCAATGGCCACGATATACATCATGACGTTGCTGATGGCGTTCGGGATGAAGAGCACGAACAGACCGCCGTGGGGAGCCATCAGCTCGCAGCCGAACAGCATGGAGAGCGCACCGGTCAGGGCGCCGCCCGCCATGCAGGCCGGGATGACCCGCATCGGATCCTTGGCGGCAAACGGGATGGCCCCCTCTGAGATGAAGCACAGACCCAGTACGAAGGAGGCCTTGCCTGCTTCCTGCTCCGCCTTGATGAACTTGGTGCGGGCCAGGAAGGTGGCGATCCCCATTCCCAGTGCCGGCACCATGCCGGCGGCCATCACGGCTGCCATGGGGGCGTAGGTCTTGGAGGCCAGCAGGCCGACCCCGAAGGCGTAGGCCGCCTTGTTGACCGGGCCGCCCATGTCAAAGCACATCATGGCACCAATGATGACACCCAGCAGCACGGCGTTGGCAGAGCCCATGTTGTTGAGGAACTCGGTCATGGCATTCATGATGCCGGCCACCGGGCCGCCCACCACGTAGATCATCACCAGGCCGGTAAACAGGCTGGCAAACAGCGGAATGATCAGGATGGGCTTGAGCGCTTCCAGGGTCACCGGCAGGCGCACCTTGTCGCTCAGGTACTTGGCGCTGTAACCGGCCAGGAAACCGGCGACGATGCCGCCAAGGAAACCGGCGCCCAGCGAGCTTGCCAGCATGCCGCCGATCATGCCGGGGGCGAGACCCGGGCGGTCAGCGATGGAGTAGGCAATGTAGCCGGCCAGTACCGGGATCATCAGGGCAAAGGCGGAGCCGCCACCGATCTTCATCAGGGCCGCCGCCAAGGTGCCTTCCACCTTGAACGCCTCGATCCCGAACACGAACGAGAGCGCGATGATGAGGCCGCCCGCCACCACCATGGGCAGCATGAAAGAAACACCGGTCAGCAGGTGCTTGTAGGGGCCTGCCTTCTCTTCTTTCTTGGGTTGGCTGGCGCCGCTGTGGCGATAGGTTTTCGCCTCGTTCCACGCCTTGTCGAGCTCGGCACGGGTTTTCTTGAGCGCCGCCCCCGTGCTGGTGCGATAGACCGGCTTGCCGTCGAAACGGGCCATGTCCACCTCGATGTCAGTGGCGAGGAACACCAGATCGGCGGCGGCAATCTCCTCGGCAGTCAGGGCGTTCTGGGCACCGACCGAGCCTTGAGTCTCGACGCGGATCTGATGACCCAGCTGTTTGGCCATGGTCTCCAGCGCTTCTGCCGACATGAAGGTGTGAGCCACCCCGGTCGGACAGGCGGTCACCGCCACGATGCGCTTGCCAGCGGCGGCCGGTTTGGCGGCAGCATTGGCAACGGCGGGCGCGGCTTGATGGCGATAGACGCTGGCGCCGCTGGCGGCGGCCTCCAGCAGTGCGGCCGGATCCTGCAGGGCGAGATCCATGCTGCCCTGATAGACCCGCTTGCCGTCATAGGCGGCGAGATCCACCGGGGCGCTGGCGACAACCAGCACCAGCTCGGCCGCAGCAATCTGCTCCTTGCCCGGTACCTGACGGGGCTGCACGCTGGAGCCGACGTCGAGGGTGAGCTCCCAGCCAGCCAGTTTGGCCTGTTGTTCTATCCGTTTTGCAGCGAGAAAGCTGGTGGCAATGCCCGCCGGGCAAGCCGTAACCAAGATTGCTTTCATTGGGCATCTCCTGAGTTTTCCATTGAGGGGGTATGGCATTGAACCGGTGCCAGCGCATCCAGACGCTGTACGCTCACCTGTTCGAGCAAGGGGTCGAGGACCTTGATATCGTCAAAGCCGACCGCCACCTGGCTGACCGCCAGCGCCGAGACGGCGGTGGCGAGGCGCAGGGTCTGCTCCGGCGTCCAGCCAAGGCTGAGGCCATGGGCGAGACCAGCCACCAGGGAGTCGCCGGCACCGACCGTGCTGACCACCTGCATGCGCGGCGGAATGGCCTGCCAGACGGCATCCGGGGCAAACCAGATGAGGCCGTCGGCGCCGTTGGAGATCACCACGTTGGGGATCCCGCTTGCCTGCAGCGCGCGGGCACACTCGGCCTGCTCGCTCAGGGTCTTGATGGGGCGGCCCGCCCACTGGCTCAGCTCTTCCAGATTGGGTTTGACCAGGGTCGGCGCCGCCTTGATCCCTTCGCTTAAGGCCGCGCCGCTGCAATCGAAGATCACCTGCTTGCCTTTGGCCTTGAGCAGGCGGACAAGATGGGCACAGTAATCGGGTGCCACCCCTTTGGGCAGGCTGCCTGCCAGCACAAACCAGTCGGCGTGAGGGGCCAATTGGTCGATGGCCTGCTCCAGGGCGCTTACTTCACCTTCATGGACGGTGAGCCCCGGCAGATTGAGATCGGTGACCCGGCCGGATTGCTCGGAGATCTTGACGTTGATGCGGGTGCTGCCCGCCACGCGCACGAAGTGATCGGCCAGGGCACGCTCCGTAAACAGGGAGACGAAGCTCTGCTGGTTATCGGCGCCAAGCCAGCCGGTGACGCCTACGTCGCGGCCCAAGTCCTTGAGCACCATGGCCACGTTGATGCCCTTGCCCGCCGCACGCAGGTTGGCCTCGTTCACCAGGTTCACCTCGCCCAGGCTCATCGCCTCCAGACGGGCAGTGAGATCGAGCGCCGGGTTGAGGGTGATGGTCACTATGTCCATCAGTGCGCCCCCTCGCCCAGACCGGCAGCAATGGCGGCGCCTATGCCCTTGAGGGCCGCTTCGGCATCAGCCCCTTCGGCGCGAAACGCCAGACGATGGCCACACTTGACGCCAAGGCCGATCACCTTCATCAGGCTCTTGGCGGAAACCGCCTCGCCGCTGCCATCCAGGTTCGCCACCCGAATGTCGGATTCATACTCCTTGGCCACCTTGACCAGCATGGCGCCCGGACGGGCGTGCAACCCGTGGGGGTTGATGATGGTGAAGGTTTCACTAAGACCGCTCGCCGGGCCCGCTTGCAGCATGGCCAGCCCCTCGCTACCAGCCAAGGTGGCGAGCTGACCGGCAGCAGCCAGCTTGGCCAGGTTGTCGAGCTGCGCCAGATGGCCGCTATCTGCGGCGCACAGCAGCAGCAGGGCGCTGACCGGCAGATCCCCTGCGTTCAGTGCAGTGCTAGGCGTGGCCAGCACCCAACCGGTCTGGGCAGCTTGCGCACGAGCAAGCCAGATCCCCTCGCCCAGGTAGGCGGGTTCACTTGCCAGCAGGGCGCTCACCATGGCGGCATCGCCCCAGCCGGCGGATTTGGCGCGGGCGGCGGCGCCCAGCAGCAGCTGGTCGCGATCGTCCGCCGGGAAGTCGGCCAAAGCCAGGAACTGCACCTCTTTGGGCGCCGTGGCACCGGTCAGGATATTGATGATGGTGTCGGCATCGGTGGCCTCTTTCAATTGCGCCGCCGCTTGCTCGTCACCCAGCACGTGGGTGAGCTGGCGCAAAATGCCCAGATGTTCGTCAGATTTGGCGGCGATGCCGATGGCGACATAGGCGATCTGCCCCTCATCCCACTCGATGCCATTGGGGAACTGGGCCACCATGACGCCTGTGCTCTTCACCAGATGCCGGGTGTCGGTGGTGCCGTGGGGAATGGCGATGCCGCTGCCAAGGTAGGTGGCGTGCTGCGCTTCTCGGGCCAGCATGCCCTCCACGTAACCAGCCTCCACCAGACCGGCTTCGGTCAGTTTGCCTGCCAACAGGGCAATGGCTTCGGCCTTGGTCGCCACCGACTGCCCCAGCAGGATCTGCTGTCGCGCCAACTTCAACATAGAGATTCTCCATCAGGTGCCGGACGGCCTGACCGTACCGGCGCATCAAACATAACCATTCGTGCCACTCGCCTGCTGACAATAGACCGGATTGCATCCCTTCGCGGGTCATACCAGGTTTTTATGCCCGGCCATCTATTGTCTGCTGACAAGCTGAATCGTTTCACTTACACTCAGACTGAATCGTTTCAGCGAATTGTTCAAGTACCCACAAAGAGTGCTTTTCAATGATATGATCCCGCGCACACTTTTCGGTGCCCTCACCAGGCAGTGCCCGTGGGCCTTGCAACTCAAACAGAGCCAATATGATGAAACTGGATGAAATCGCCGCCCTCGCCGGTGTCTCGCGCACCACGGCCAGCTATGTGATCAATGGCAAGGCCGACCAATACCGCATCAGCCAGGCCACCCGCGACAAGGTGATGGCGGTGGTCACCGCCCACAACTACCAGCCGGACAGCCGCGCCGCCTCTCTGCGTGGTGGCCAGACCAGGACCCTCGGCTTCATCCTGCCCGACCTTGAGAACGCCAGTTACGCCAAGCTCGCCAAACGGCTGGAGCAAGGGGCGCGGGTACAAGGTTATCAGCTGCTGATCGTCTGCTCGGAAGATGACCCCGCCACCGAGAAGGAGCTGGCCGAGATGCTGGCCAGTCGCCACGTGGATGCACTGCTGGTGGCCAGTTGCCTGCCGCCCGAAGATCCCTTCTACCTTGGCCTGCAGACGCGCGGCATCCAGGTGCTCGCCATCGACCGGGCCATGGCGGCCGACAAGTTCGTCACCGTGGCCAGTGAAAACCAGAAGGCGAGCTTTGATCTCACCGCCTCCCTGCTCTCGCCGGCAATCACGCACATCGCCTTGATCACCGCGCTGCCGGCGCTCACGATCAGTCGTGAACGCAGAGCGGGCTTTGAGCAGGCCGTCGCCAGCCACAGCACGGCTTGCCATCTGTGTGAAGGGGCCCACTTCTCCCGCGCCGAAGGCTATCGCCTGATCAAGACGCTGCATCAGCAGCTCGGCCAGCTGCCCCAGGCACTGGTAGCCACCTCCTACATCCTGATGGAGGGGGTGCTCGACTATCTGCTTGAGCAGGAGACCGACATGAGCCGGCTGGCCATGGCCACCTTCGGCGATGATCGCCTGCTCGATTTCCTCCCCTTCGGCATCAACTCCCTCCCCCAGCAGCACGATGCCCTCGCCAGCCAGGCGCTGGAGCTGGCCCTCAAGGCGATTGGCGGCGAATACCAGTGCGGCCTCCACTATGTGAGCCGCACCCTCAAACGCCGCCGCTGATCCCCTCTCCATGGCGTGCCGCTGCGGCCTCCCTCGCAGCGGCGCGTTTTTTCACCAGTCTAAAACCATATCTGTCATCATTTATTTCCACATATTCTGCCAACCCAGTACAAAATCCGCTTTTTCAGGCTTGTTTCCACCATTTTGATCCGTTAACTTGGCAACCAACTTTTACAACCAGCGGATTTTTCGTAACGATGGGTTCACTCCGATATTGCTAGCCTCCGGTCTCGACCCCGGAGGCGCCTTGCCAACACCTCATATACCTGCTGTGCACTGCGCAGTTTCTCGATTCGGATGGACACCATGAACACCAAAACCCTGGGATGTACCCTGTTGATTGCCGGCACCACCATAGGCGCCGGCATGCTGGCCCTGCCGCTGGCCTCTTCGTCGCTCGGCGGCCCCGCCACCCTGCTGCTGATGATCGGCCTCTGGGCCCTGATGGCCTTTACCGCCATGCTGCAGGTGGAAGCCAGCCTCAACACCGGCAAGTGGTACCTGCACCAGCTGGCGGATCACTTGCTCGGCCCCTGGGGCAAGCGCATCGCCTCCTTCTGCATTCTGATGCTGTTCTACTCGCTGGCCTCCGCCTACATCAGCGGCGGCAGCAGCCTGCTGGCTCAGGCGCTGGCCGATGCCGGCCTCCCCCTCAGCCAGGAGCAGGCGGCCTGGGCCTTTACCCTGTTGTTTGGCGGCATGGTCTGTGTCGGCACCAAGCAGGTGGATTACCTCAACCGGCTGATGTTCACCGTCAAGCTGGTGATCATGGTGGCGGTGCTGGCGCTGCTGCTGCCGCGCACCGAAGGGCAGCACCTGCTCTCCCTGCCACTGGGTCAGGGCTTGTTGCTGGCAGGTCTGCCGGTCATCTTCACCTCGTTCGGCTTTCACGGCTCCATCCCGAGCGTGATGCTCTACCTGGGGGACTGCCCCAAGCAGCTGCGCCGGGTCTTCGTGTGGGGCTCTGCCCTGCCGCTCATCCTCTACGTGCTGTGGCAGGTCGCCATCCTGGGTCTGCTGGGTCAACAGGCCCTGCTGCAGAGCGGTGGCGCGCTGGACACCCTGCTGGCCAACGTCGGCAAGCTGGTGAGCTGGCCCGCTTTCAACCAGGCCATGCACCTGTTTGCCGATCTGGCGCTGGCCACCTCCTTCCTCGGGGTGACCCTGGGGCTGTTTGACTTCATGGCCAAGGTGACCCGTCGCAAGGACAACTGGCAGGGTCGCACCCAGACTGGCCTCATCACCTTCGTACCGCCCCTGCTGTTTGCCCTCTACTTCCCGCAGGGCTTCATCATGGCGCTCGGCTATGCCGCCATTGCGCTGGCGATACTGGCGGTACTGCTGCCGGTGGCCCTGGTGTGGCAGAGCCGCAAGCAGGCCGAGACGCACCACTACCGCGCCCCGGGTGGCGTGCTGGCCCTGGGCCTTGCCGGCGCCATGGGGGTGCTGATCGTCGGGGTGCAGGTGAGCGTCAGCATGGGACTGTTGCCGGCGCTCTAATTTTTGCCACAATTCAATACTCCAAATAGCAAAAGCCCCGCCAACGAATATTGGCGGGGCTTTTTGTTGGAATAACCGTTTTGGAAGGCAGACAAGATCATTAAAGGGTGTGAGCGTCTCAATTTTTGAGTTGAACATTGATGGAGATCAAATTTCCTCACATCTTCTCTTTTACAACATAAAGATCAGACTAAAATGGCGCCCTATACACCTATCTTATTGATTTTTATGACTGAAATAATATTAGATCTAGACAAATCTGAATTCGATGAATTTAATCTTGGCAAAGACGAACTATGGCAACAGGATGCGGCTAACCAACTGATAAAACATCTGACCACGTTGGGTTGTGCCGCAAAGAAGATTAAAGAGAAACCATCTAATACGGAAGATGATACGGTAATCCCCCCGAAAAACTGAGGTGCTCATAAGTAGAATTTTCTCGTATCTTGAACGCAGGAGGTTCTACATGA
>NZ_JAPCJC010000019.1:0-74337 GCF_027707805.1 Aeromonas sp. QDB20
CGGTAGTTCAGTCGGTTAGAATACCGGCCTGTCACGCCGGGGGTCGCGGGTTCGAGTCCCGTCCGCTCCGCCACTAACAAGAAGCCCAGTCGAAAGACTGGGCTTTTTTTCGTCTCACTTTCCCCGGATCCCCTCTTTTCTCCTTACTTACTTCAGTAAAACACGCAGAGCCAAACGGTGGTCATGTCGGGATGGGTCCACTCGACCCTGTGCTTCTGGCGGGCAGGGATATTGATGTGATCTCCCGGCCCCAGCTGGACCAGCTGCTGTTGTTGGGTTTGCGGATCGATGAACAGCAGGCTGGCTTCACCCTGCACCACCAGGATCCACTCATGTTCATCCTGATCGTACCATTCGCCGGGGGCCGTCTGATGGCCGTGGGAGAGAATGCGCTCGATCCTCAGGTGATTGGTGCTGACCAGATCCTGAAAGAGTTCGGTGGGGAGTGGCGAGGGGATATCGTTCAGCAGATTGCGGGTGTGCATGGGTATCTCCCGTCTGGCGGCGTGAAGGGTTACCTGCAGTATAGGTGGGTCGTTTACGCTCGCAGGGGAAGAGGGGCAGCCTGAACCCGTCATATCTGTGCCCGAACGAGAACGTTCCCTGTGATTTTGATGAAAAAATCAGGGAAATCGCTGCAATCCGGATAAATTCTTGCTATTTTGCGCGCCATTCACGCAAACGATTTCCTTCACACTTTCAGGATTAGTTATGGCAAAGCAAGATATGGCCGCCCAATCAGGGAATGGCGGCTTTCTGGACTCTTATTTTTCCATTTCTGCGCGCGGCAGCAGCGTGCGTCAGGAGCTGGTCGCAGGGCTGACCACCTTCCTGGCGATGGTCTACAGCATCATAGTGGTGCCGAACATGTTGGGTGCTGCTGGCTTTGAGCAGGGGCCGGTGTTTGTGGCGACCTGTTTGATCGCCGCTTTCGGCTCCCTGCTGATGGGGCTGTGGGCCAAGCTGCCGATGGCCATCGGTTGCGCCATCTCCCTCACCGCCTTTACCGCCTTCAGCCTGGTGCTGGGGCAGGGGCTGAGCATTCCGGTGGCGCTGGGCGCCATCTTCCTGATGGGGGTGCTGTTCACCCTGATCAGTGTCACCGGCGTGCGCCAGTGGATCCTGGACAACCTCCCCTCCGGCATCGCCCACGGCACCGGCATCGGTATCGGCCTGTTCCTGCTGCTGATCGCCACCAACGGCGTCGGCATGGTGATCAAGAACGAAGGAGCCGGTCTGCCGGTACAACTGGGTGAAGTCACCGCCTTCCCGGTCATCATGACGGTGCTGGGTCTGGCCGCCATCTTTGGTCTGGAACGTCGCAAGGTGCCGGGCGGCATCCTGATGGTGATCATCGCCATCTCCATCCTCGGCCTCATCTTCGACCCGAAAGTGACCTGGCAGGGCTTTTTCGCCATGCCGAGCCTGACTGGCGAGAAGGGCTCTCTGGTTGGCAGCATGGATCTGTTGGGTGCCCTCAATCCGGTGGTGATCCCCACTGTGTTGGCGCTGGTGATGACAGCGGTGTTTGACGCCACCGGCACCATCCGTGCTGTGGCTGGTCAGGCGGGCCTCATCAACGAGCGTGGCCATATCATCAGTGGCGGCAAGGCATTGACTGCCGACTCCGTCAGCAGCATGGTGGCAGGCGTCGTCGGTGGTGCACCGGCTGCCGTTTACATCGAATCCGCAGCAGGCACTGCCGCCGGTGGCAAGACGGGTCTGACCGCCACCCTGGTCGGCGTGCTGTTCCTGCTGATGATCTTCCTCTCGCCGCTGAGCTATCTGGTACCGGCTTACGCCACCGCGCCTGCGCTGATGTACGTGGGCCTGCTGATGCTGGGCAACGTCACCAAGCTGGACTTCAACGACTCGGTCGATGCGCTCTCCGGCATGCTGTGCGCCGTCTTCATCGTGCTCACCTGCAACATAGTCACCGGCATCATGCTGGGCTTCGTGGCGCTGGTGATCGGTCGCCTGTTTGCCGCCGAGTGGAAGAAGCTCAACATCGGTACCGTCATCATCGCCGTGGCGCTGGTTGTCTTCTATGCCGGTGGTTGGGCCATCTAACCCGTCAGCTTATTGCGGTTGTAGCGAAGGGCCCCTGCGGGGCCTTTTTTGTTGGCTGTGAGACGGCTAACAGTTTTCCTCTTATTTGCTCCGCACCGTTTCAGATTGAAACGCCAACCCCTCTTCTGCTGTTTCAAATCCGAACCAAACCGCCCGTCATTTTTATCCTCTTTTCTGCCGTTAGACTTGCTCCATCAACCATTTGCCCACCCGAGCGGTGGCAAGCCAAGGAGTGAGCCATGAAGAAACTGATCAATGCCGTCGATGCCGTGGTCCGTGAACAGCTGATGGGGATGGCCGCCGCCCACCCCGAGCTCAAGGTGCGTATCGAGCCCCACTTCATCACCCGTGCCGATGCTCCCGTGATGGGCAAGGTGGCGCTGGTCTCCGGCGGTGGCAGCGGCCACGAGCCGATGCACGGTGGCCTGGTGGGCAAGGGGATGCTGGATGGTGCCTGCCCCGGCGAGATCTTCACCTCGCCCACGCCGGATCAGATGTACGAGTGTGGTCAGGCCGTCGACGGCGGCGCCGGCGTGCTGTTTCTGGTGAAGAACTACACCGGCGACGTGCTCAACTTCGAGACTGCGGTCGAACTGCTGCACGGTGACGGGGTCAAGGTGGGGTTCACCCTCATCGATGACGACGTGGCGGTGAAAGACAGTCTCTATACCGCCGGTCGCCGTGGCGTCGCCACCACAGTGCTGTGTGAAAAACTGGTAGGTGCCGCCGCCGAAGCGGGCTATGACCTGGCGCGCTGCGAGGCGCTGGCCCGCCGCATCAACAATCAGAGCCGCACCATTGGGGTGGCCATGCATGCCTGCACAGTGCCGGCCGCCGGCAAGCCCTCCTTCACCCTGGCGGACAACGAGGTGGAGTTCGGCGTCGGCATCCACGGCGAGCCGGGCATCGAGCGCCGCCCCTTCACCGACCTCAATGCCCTGGTGGACGACATGTTCAAGGAGCTGGTCGACAACAGCCCCTATGGCCGCACCCTGCGTCACTGGGACAGAGCCTCCGGCAGCTGGCAGGAGGAGCACACCTTCATCGAGCCGTTCAACAAGGGCGACCGGGTCATCGCGCTGGTCAACAGCCTGGGCGGTACCCCCATCTCCGAGCTCTACGGCGTCTATGGCCATCTTGCCGCCCTGTGCGAAGAGGCAGGCATCCATCTGGTGCGCAACCTGATCGGCCCCTACTGCACCTCCCTCGACATGACCGGCATCTCCATCACCTTGCTCAAGGTGGATGACGAGCTGATGACCTTGTGGGATGCCCCCGTTCACACCCCCGCCCTGCGTCGCGGCTGCTGAGGAATATTCATGTTAAGCAAGCATCAAATCGTCAACTGGCTGCTCGACTGCGAGCACATCTTCACCGAGCAGCGTGACTACCTCACGGCGCTGGATACCGATATCGGCGACGGTGATCACGGCCTCAACATGCAGCGCGGCTTCGCCAAGGTGGCCGAGAAGCTGCCGGCGGTGGCAGACAAAGACATCGGCCAGGTGCTGAAAACCACCGGCATGACCCTGCTCTCCTCGGTCGGCGGCGCCAGTGGCCCGCTCTATGGCACCTTCTTCATCCGGGCAGCGGCCAGCAGCGACGCCTGCCAGAGCCTGACCCTCGGTCAGCTCGGCAAGATGCTGAGCGACGGAGTGGAGGGGATCGTCTCGCGCGGCCGCGCCGAGCCGGGTGACAAGACCATGTGCGACGCCTGGTGGCCGGCCCTGGCGGCCCTGCAGCAGGCGGAGCAACAAGGCTTGCCGCTGCCCGAGGCGCTGGACAAGGCGGTTGCGGCCGCAGCCGCTGGCACCGAGGCCACCATCCAGATGCAGGCCCGCAAGGGGCGCGCCAGCTATCTTGGCGAGCGCAGCATCGGCCATCAGGATGCCGGGGCTACCTCGACCCTGCTGCTGCTGACCGCCCTGCGTGACAGAGCGAGGTTGTAAACATGATCGGAATCGTAGTTGTCTCTCACAGCGCCATGCTGGCGGCCGGCTTGAAAGCGCTGGCCGATCAGCTGGGCAGCCCGGCGAAGCTGTTGCTGGCGGCCGGGGTCGATGACCCCGACCACCCCATCGGCACCGACGCCATCGCCGTGATGAGTGCGATTGAAGAAGCGGATGACGGCAGCGGCGTGTTGGTGCTGATGGATCTCGGCAGCGCCCTGCTGAGCGCCGAGACCGCCCTCGAGTTGCTGCCCCCCGAGCTGAGTGCCCGGGTGCGGCTCTGCCCGGCCCCGCTGGTCGAGGGCACCCTGGCCGCCGTGGTGGCGGCCGGTTCTGGCCTGATGCTGGATGAGGTAGCCGCCGAGGCACTCGGCGCCCTTGGCCCGAAACAGGCGATGCTGCCGGGCAAGGCAGAGCCGCAGGCCGTTGAAGCCGCTCCTGCGCCCGACGGCGACTGGCTGCGCTGCGAGGTGGTGGTAGACAATGCCCACGGCCTGCACGTGCGCCCCGCCGCCCGCCTGGTGGCCGCCCTCAAGCCCTTTGCCGCCGAACTCAAGCTGCAGAAGGGGGAGAAAGAGGCCAACCCCCGCAGTCTGACCCGGCTCACCATGCTCGATGTGCGCCAGGGGGACACGCTCACCCTGCTGGCGCGCGGGGAGGATGCCGAGGCCTCCTTGGCCTGCTTCCAGCAACTGGCAGCGGATCGCTTCGGCGACTGACCTGCCGGCTTCAAGGCGCTGTGCTCGCTCGCCGAGCCTGCACAGCGCCACTGTCATGCAAATGAAAGACGAAGGAGTCCCCGGCACTGCCGCCCCTTCGCCTCCTTTAGTTTCAAAAGAAGTCTTACGAAATAAAGAGAGAGGGATAAAATATGGACCGCATCATCATCAGCCCCAGCAAATACGTGCAAGGCAACGGGGCCCTCGCCAACATCGGCAACTACGTCAAGGCGCTCGGCGCCAAGCCGCTGATCCTGGCCGACGCCTTCGTCACCAAGCTGGTTGGCGATACCGTGGCCACCAGCTTCCACGGGGCAGGCATCCAGCCCGAGTTCGACTGCTTCAACGGCGAATGCTCCCGCCCCGAGATTGACCGCCTGCTGGCCCGCTGCAAGCAGACGCCGTTTGACGTCATCATTGGCATCGGCGGCGGCAAGACGCTGGATACCGCCAAGTCGGTCGCCTTCTACCAGCAGGTGCCGGTGGTCATAGTGCCGACCATCGCCTCCACCGATGCCCCCACCAGCGCGCTGGCGGTCATCTACACCCCGGAAGGGCAGTTCAGCGAATACCTGATGATCCCGACCAACCCCAACATGGTCATCATGGATACCGGCGTGGTCGCCCGCGCCCCGGTGCGGCTGTTGGTCTCCGGCATGGGGGATGCGCTCTCCACCTACTTCGAGGCGCGCGCCAACAAGGTGTCCGGTTGCCAGACCATGGCCGGTGGCGCCTCCACCCTGGCGGCCCAGGCCATCGCCGAGCTCTGCTACAAGACCCTGTTGGCCGATGGCTACAAGGCCAAGCTGGCGGTGGAGCAGGGGCTCTGCACCAAGGCGGTGGAGAACATCATCGAGGCCAACACCTATCTGAGCGGTATCGGCTTCGAGAGCAGCGGTCTGGCCGCCGCCCACGCGGTTCACAACGGCCTGACCCAGCTTGCCGAGTGTCACCACCTCTATCATGGTGAGAAGGTGGCGTTCGGTACCCTGGTGCAGCTGGTGCTGGAGAACGCGCCAATGGTGGAGATCGAGACGGTGCTGGGTTTCTGCCGCTCCATCGGCCTGCCGACCAATCTGCATATGATGGGGGTCAAGGAGCTGGACATGGCGCGCCTGATGGAGGTGGCCAAGGCGTCCACTGCGGAAGGGGAGACCATCCACAACATGCCGTTCAAGGTCACCGCCGAGGACGTGCTGGCGGCCATCGTCACCGCCCACCAGCTGGGGCTGTAACGACCAGCCAGCTTGCCATAGAAAAGGCCCCGTATTTGCGGGGCCTTTTTCATGTTCAGCGAACCGATATGTAGTGGCTCGGGCCGGCGTCAGCCGTGGTAGTCGGCAGGATCGATCTCGAGCAGCTTGAGCCGCCGCCAGAGGGTGGTGCGGCTGATGCCAAGATGCTGGGCCATCTGGCTCACCTGTCCCTTGCAGGCGTGGGCGCAGCGCAAAATGGCCTGGCGCTCCAGCTCGGCCAGGGTGAGCAGCGGCTGCCCCACCACCTCGTCCGCCACCCGCTGATAGCCGTGGCGAATGGCGGCGGGCAGCGCCTCGGGCGGGATCGGCCCCTGACCGGCGTGAAGCAGGGCATGCTCGATGGCGCTGCGCAGCTCCCCCAGATTGCCGGGCCAGGGATAGGCGAGCAGGCAATCGAGGGCCGCCGGGCTGAACTGGCGCACCGGCTCGCGCCCCTGCGCAGCCAGCTGCTGGCTGATGAGGCCGGGCAGATCGGCGCTGCGCTCGCGCAGGCCTGGCAGCCACAGCTCGCACGCCTGCAGCGCATAGAGCAGCTGGCGGCCGAAGTGCCCCTCCTGCACCTTCTGCTCCAGCGGGGCGCTGCTGGTGGCGATGATCCGCACCTTGAGCGGCAGGATACGGGCCGAGTCGAAGCGCTGCAGGCGACCGGTCTTGAGCAGTTGCAGCAGCGCCGCCTGCATGGGGGCAGAGAGGCACTCCACCTGCTCCAGCACTAGCGTGCCGCCGTGGGCCAGTTCGAACTTGCCGGCCCGCTCCTGTCCCGCTTCGTCAGAGCCCATCAGCTCCAGCGCCATCCGCTCGCTCGGCAGCGCCTGGCAGTTGAGGGTGATGAGCGGCCCGGCGGCCCGTTCGCTGCCGAAGTGGATCGCCTCCGCCAGCTGGGCCTTGCCCACTTCCTCCTCGCCGCGCAGCAGGATCGGGCCCTGGCTTTGGGCAGCCTGCCGGGCGTAACGCAGCAGCTTGCGCATGGCGCTCGATTCGCCCACCAGCGCCGACAGCTCGGGTACCGTCTGGCGCAGCTGACTGATGGCCCGCAGCCGATCGACCGGGTGCAGCAGGGCGATAAAACTGACCCCATCCGGCCCGGGCAGCGGCTTGAGGCTCACCAGCGCATTGATGAACTCCCCCTCCTGCGCGCCGAGCCGCTCCAGCGTCACCTCCACATGGCTGAGCGGGGTCTGCCCCCTGATGGCCAGCTGCAACCGCTGGGGCAGCAGCAGGTGCTGCTCCAGCGGCTGGCCGAGGCAGAGCGCCGGATCGAGCCGCAGCCGATTGGCCGCCAGCGCGTTGAGGTAGCGCAGCCGGCCCTGGGGATCCCAGGCCAGTACGCCGTCATCCATGCCGTCCAGCAGGGCGTAGAGCTCGCTCAGGTGGTGCTGGGACTCCTGCATCAGGGTCTCCATCTGCAGCAGGTGGGCCAGCTCGCGCCCGGCGCTGACGGTGAGCGCCAGATCGCCGGCGCTCGCCTCCTCCACCTTGCAGGTCAGCGCCATGATGGCGACCTGACGGCCGTTGCTGTTGTAGACCGGGCTGGCGCAGCAGTGCCAGGGGTGCAGGGTCTGATTGAAGTGTTGGGGGCCGCTGACGCAGAGCGGCACTCCCTCCAGTGCGGCCAGGTTGATGGCATTGGTGCCAATGCGCCCTTCGCTGAAGAAGGCTCCTGGGCCAAACCCCAGCGCCGCCAGCTCACGCAGGGTGTCGGGGTGACCGGTCTGGGCCAGCAGGCAGCCGCTCTCGTCGGTGAGCAGCAGGGCACAGGGGCGCCCCTCCATGAATTCGTAGAGATCCTCGAGTGCCATCTCGCCGGTGGTGAGCAGGTCGCGCTTGCGCTGGCGCAGGCTCTGCAAGGTCTGGCCCTTGGCACTGTGGGGCGGATGCCAGAGGGTGGCGCTGGTCTGGTGAGCGCAGCGCAGCCAGGAGGCCTGCAGATAGTCAGGCCAGTCCCGGGCTGGCGGCATGGAGGCGGACAGGATGGTCACGACAAGATCCGGCAAAGAGACGAACGCCTATTTAACCACCCTTGCCGGCCCGATTCAGTGACCTGCCTCAGAGGGATGGCAACCCCGCCATCCCTCCGATCGGATTCGCCCCCGAATTTGGCGACAAGGTCGCCGCCGGTGGCGGCGGCATTCACTGCATCACCCTGCACCAGCCAGCCTGATACTCCCTTGCCATGAACTGACGGGGCGCTTTGGCGCCCCTGTTTTCCTCTCAGCAGTCCTCAGATCCCTGTCATGCCGATCTCGTCCAGCTGCACATGGGCGGGTTGACGCAGTGTGTAGAGTACGGCCTCGGCCAGATCCCAGACCTGCAACCAACCGGGTTTGCGCTCATCCGCACAGGCCGGTGGTGGCACCTGGACCAGGCCGGGACAGAGGGTGTGAACCCGAATGCCCTGATGCTGGACTTCTTCCCGCAGCGCCTTGGCAAACCCCAAGACGGCAAATTTGGCGGCGCAGTAGACGCTGGCCCTCGCATAGCCGTTTTTGGCGGCCTGGGAGGCGATGTTGATGATGGTGCCGTGGCGTCGAGACAGCATGTCCGGCAGGCAAGCCTGGGTCAGCAGGAAGCTGCCCTTGGCGCAGGTGTCCATCACTCTGTCCCACTCCGATTCCGGCAGATCCTGCACCAGATAATCGCTGCCGACCCCGCTGTTGTTGACCAGCAGATCGATGGGGCCGAGCAGTGCGCTGGCCCGGGCATGCTGGGCTCGAACCTGGGGAGCATCGCAGACATCCAGCACCAGAGGCAGGACTCTTACCCCGTATTGCGTCGAGAGGCGGGTAGCCTCTTGCTCCAGCAGGGCGTGGCGACGGGAGGCCAGCACCAGCTCCACCCCTTCCCGAGCCAGCGCCTCGGCGATGGCCAGCCCAATGCCGCTTGCGCCGCCGCTGATCAGGGCGCGGGTTGCTCTCAGTTCGTTCATCTGTTGTTCCTCCTGAATGGTGGCGCCATTGTGGTGGGCGGCAGCGAGAGGGAACAGGGGGAGAAAGGGGTTGGCTCGAACCTTGGTTCGGATTTGGCGGAAAACGTTCGAACTTTGGTTCTGTGCCGGCACAAGGCCTTGCTCTTTGGCTCTTGTCTGTAAAACAACAACGCCGCCCTCTCGGGCGGCGTTTGACCTTATGACAGTGCCTTGTCATGAGGTAGGGCGTCTACCTTGTCACCGGTAGGGTGGTCACCCTCCTTGATCCAGGCATCCAGCAGGGTGTAGCCCACTGCCAGCACCACGGGGCCGATAAAGAGGCCGATGATCCCCATCGCCAGCAAGCCGCCGATAACCCCCACCAGAATGAGGATCAGCGGCAGGTCGGCGCCGCGCTTGATCAGGAAGGGACGCAGGAAGTTGTCCATGGTGCCCGCCAGCAGCGACCAGACCAGCAGGAAGGTGCCCCAGGTGGTGTCGCCGCTCCAGTAGAGGTAGCCGACGCAGGCCAGCAGCACCGGGAAGGGGCCAATCTGGGCGACGATCAGCAGGAACATCACCACCACCAGGATCATGGTGTAGGGGATGCCGGCAATCAGCAGACCGATACCGGCCACCGAGGATTGCACCAGGGCGGTCACCACGACCCCCATGGCCACGGCGCGGATCGCCTGTGAAGCGAGCACGGTGGCATTGTCGCCGCGCTCGCCGGCCAGCCGGTGGGCGAAGCGACGAATGCCGGTCGCCACCACTTCACCGGAGTGGTAGAGCAGGCCGCAGATGCCGACGGTCAGCAGGAAGTGGACGAACAGCAGCCCCAGATTGCCCGCCTGGGAGGCGAGCCAGCGGGCGGTCTGGCCGAAGTAGGGGGCCAGCTTGGCGAACAGCACCTGACCACCGCTCGCCAGGATCTGCTGCCAGAAGTCATAGAGCTTGCCGCCCACCAGCGGCACCTGCTGCAGCCAGAGCAGCTCGGGGGGCGGGGAGTGGCTGATGGTGGTGCCCAGCTCGATCAGCATGGGCGCCTTCTCCGCCACGTTGGCCAGCGCCATGAAGAGCGGAATGACGAACATCAGCAGCAGCACCAGGGTCATGAAGAGGGCCGCCAGGGCGCGCTTGCCCCACAGCAGGCGCTGCACCATCAACATCAGCGGCCAGGTGGCGATGGTGATCATGGTGGCCCACACCAGCGCGGGCAGGAAGGGGCGTAGCACCATGAAGCAGGAGACGATGAGGAGGCTGATAAACAGCACTCCCAGGGTTATCTTGGCTAAATCCACTTTTTTCATATTCATAGCAATCCCTTGTCAGGGCCTGGGCCCTTGGGTAGCGGGTCATTATTCACGAGAGAGAGTATCCACCAGAGACCGGCGCTCAACCAGAGCCCCAGGCAACAATAAAGCAGCCACTGACCGAGCAGAATGAGCCAGGAGCTGGTCAGCCAGAGCGGCAGCGCCCACCACAATGCCCCCAGCGGCAGGCCACCGAGCAAGGCCAGCAAGGGGAGGCGCCAGCCGGCCGGCGCCGTGCGCGGCAGCGGCAACATCATGCCGAGGGTCAACCCCAGGCTGAAGGTGGCCAGGCCCGCCAGTGCCGAAGATTGGCTCCACCAGGCGGCCAGCGCGCAGGCGAGGGTCAGCCCGGCCCAGCCCCAACGACTGGCAGCCAGGCCGGCGAGGCGGGGATACAGGGCCAGCAGCAAGGCGCCAAGCAGCAAACCGGCCGCCACGTCCGACAGGAAGTGTACCCCGAGCCAGACCCGGGCCAGTCCGGTCAGGGTGGCCAGCAGCAGGGCCAGGGTGGCACTGCGCCAGGGGTTGGCGGGCCAGCAGGCTCTGAGCAACACGCCCCAGAACAGCAGCGCAGAGGCGGCGTGGCCGCTCGGCATGCCGAAGCCCTGGGCGCTGCCCTGTGCCAGGGCGGGGTCGAGATGGAAGGGTCTGGGCCAGCCAATCCCCTCCTTGGCCAGCTGCACCAGCAGGGTGAGGGTCAGCATGGCCAGCAGCAGTTGGCGCACCCGGGGCCAGCCCAGCCAGGGCAGCAGCAAGGGTAGCAGGGCAAGCTGAAAGGCGGCTGAACCGAACAGGTTGCTGACCTCGAGCCAGCGCACCTGGACACCGAGCCAGGTCTGCAGCTGGTGGATCAGCGGGACTTCCATGCGGTGCAGTGCATTGCCTTCACCACGAAAATTGGGCAGCCACAGCACGGGGCTGTCGGGCATGGCGGCCAGTTGGGGGGCCAGCCAGCTGAGCTGGGCCGGGAAGCGGCGTTGCTCATCCGGCAACCGGGCCGGCGCGATCAGCCTGGCATTGAGGATCTCGCCGCCCAGATTGGGGGCCTGCAGCAGAGAAACAAAGCCAGAGCCGGTCTGTGCACGGATGGGCTCCAGGGTCTGACAGGCAAACAACAGGGCGCGCTGCCATGGCCCCAGCTCGGCGACGACCCTGCCCCGCAGGCCGGTCTCTTCATACAGCTCCCGCAGCGCCGCCTGTTGCGGCGTCTCTCCTGCATCTATGTAGCCACCGGTCAGGCTGTAGCGGGAGGAAACCCTGTCTTGCACCAGCAACAGCTGCTGCTGGTGCTTGACCACGCAGACGGCCGCCGTCGGGGCGGCAAGGAGGGGCGGTGACGACAGCAGGAGGCAGAGCAGCAAAAAACAGTGGCGCAAAATGAAGGCCTGACCGATAGGGGGTGATGGGCACAAGCGTCACAGAAATCAGATAGTTGGGCAATGGTTTGTGGCCGGACGCCGGGGCCGGGCCGGCGTGGCAAGCGGGCGACCCGGCGCGCAAGGATTGCCGTGGGGTAAGGCAGTCCCTAGTATTGGCAGCTATGTTATTTCCATGCAGCAAACCTTGGGACCTTCCATGAAACAGTTTGGTTTTTTTCTGGGCATCGCCATCGGTGTCATCCTGATCCTGTTCGGCAGCATCGTCATCTTCCAGGCCCTGCCTGCCGCGCTGGACGTGCTGGAGATGCCGAGCCGCATCCCCTTCGTGCGTGAGGTGTACACCTGGCTGATGACCAGTGCCAGCGGCCTGACCGGTCAGCTGGAGCAGAACTTCCTGGAGGCGTTCCAGACAGTGCTCAAGCTGATCCTGCTCATCACCTTCATGTGGGTCTGCGTCAAGCTGGTCAACATGGGGGTCCTGATCATCCGGGCCGGGGTCGACCTCATCCGCACCGCCATCGAGCACAGCGAGGGCGCCCAG
This sequence comes from Aeromonas sp. QDB20, assembly GCF_027707805.1. NCBI lineage: Bacteria > Pseudomonadati > Pseudomonadota > Gammaproteobacteria > Aeromonadales > Aeromonadaceae > Aeromonas > Aeromonas sp. QDB20. Next base: position 12,133 of record NZ_JAPCJC010000019.1, read on the forward strand.
AACAAGAAGTCCGAGCACGACCATCACTTCCAGTGAGCGGCTCGCACCATGAAACAGGCCACCTTCGGGTGGCCTGTTTGTATCTGGTACTTACTCTATTCGCGGTAGGTGATCGGCCGGAGGTGGCTGCACCACATCCTGGTAGCGGGCGATGAGCTGCTTGAAGGCCTCCCCCTGTCTGACCTTGTCGAGCGCCTGCTGCAGACGGGCGACCTGCTGTTTGTCCGCCGCCGGGTTGAAGGCGAAGCAGTTGTCCTGATCCGCCAGGGTGGCGACGGTGACGAAAGTCTCGGGGGCAAAGCCCAGCTGCCTGGCCTGATGAAACAGCATCACCTCGTTGCCGGCCACCAGATCGGTGCGGGCCATGATGAGCTGGCGTACCACCTGATCCATGCGCTCCACCGACATCAGGTTGGCGGGGCTGATGCCCCGGTTGAGCAGCAGCTGCTCCCCCACGTCCGCCTGCATCACCCCGATCTGCAGCCTGGTCAGATCGGCCTTGCCGGTCACCTTGGGGGCATCCCGCTTGCGGCCCACCAGCGACACCCGCGAGTGGCTGATGGGGCAGACCCAGAGGAAGTGGGGATCCCGCGCCCGGGTGTGGGCCGTGGTGAACAGCACGGCATCCGGCTGCTGGGTCAGCAGGTACCAGGCCTTGGCCCAGGGCATGAAGTGGATGGGCTGCTCCGGCTCCCCCATCTCTTGCCACATCAGTCTCAACAGCTCCACCGCCAGGCCGGTGCTGTTGCCCTTCTCATCCTGGCCGTTGAACGGCATGTTCTGCTCGGAGTAATAGGTGAACGCCGAGGCGGGCAGGGCGGCCCCCAGACAGCAGCAGACAAACAGACCGAGCAGACGCGACATGGCAGCACTCCTTGCGAAAAGTCGTCTTCATCCAGTTTAGGGAGTTATGCCGAGAAGTTCATGATTTCCGCTGCCAGGGAGCGGGCGGGAGGGGAAAACAGCCAGGCCATCTTGCGATGGCCTGGGGAGGGGTTACTTGAGCAGAGCTTCCATCTCGGCTTCGGCGGCGGCGCGCGCGGCTTCGGCCTTGGCAGCCGCATCGGCGACCGCCTTGCCGGCGGTGGTGGCATCCGCGCTGCTGACCGCCTGTTTGGCTGGCTCGGTCACGGCCTTGGCGGCCTGTTGCTGCACGGTGGCCGTGGCGCTGCTGACCGCCTGCTTGGCAGGCTCTGCCACCGTCTTGGCGGCCTGCTGCTGCGCGGTGGCCGTGGCGCTGCTGACCGTCTGCTTGGCAGGTTCGGTGACTGTCTTGGCTGCCTGCTGTTGCACGGTGGTCGTGGCGCTGCTGACTGCCTGCTTGGCGGGTTCGGTCACTGTCTTGGCGGCCTGTTGCTGCACGGTGGCCGTGGCGCTGCTGACCGCCTGCTTGGCGGGCTCGGTCACTGTCTTGACAGCCTGTTGCTGCACGGTGGTCGTTGCGTTGCTGACCGCCTGCTTGGCAGGCTCGGTTACGGCCTTGGTGGCCTGCTGTTGTACGGTAGCAGTGGCACTGCTGGCTGCCTTGCCGGCTTGTTGCTGGGCCGAGGTAGCGGCGCCGTTCACGACCTGCTGGGTGGTGTCAGCCATGGTCTTGCTGGCGCCCTGCTGCAGGGAACCCAGCACGCTGCCGAAGAGCGAGCTGCCGGTGGCCGTGCCGCTCAGGCTGTTGGTGGCACCGGAGAGCGCACTGGCTGCCGGATTGCCCTGCGCCTGCCAGTTTTGCATCTCGCTGGGCCAGCTCGGAGTGCTGGCCGCCAGGTTTTCGCCAAAGACCTGGGGCGTGCCGTCGCCCTTGAGCAGCATCACGGACATCTGGTTGGTTTGCGAGTTCCAGACCATGCCTGCCTGTTTGGCCACCTCGGGCATGGGGGCATAGCGGGAGACCACGTAGAACAGTGGCCCCTCCTGCTGCAGCTCGTTGGCGGTCTTGAGCAGCTGCATGGTGCTGTCGTAGTTGGGGCCGAGGATGGCGGTCATCCGGTCCTTGATCAGGGGCTGTTCAAACAGGTTGGCCTGGTTGGGATCGAAGCCGACCAGGGGTTTGAGCAGGGCCCACATCAGCTGGCTGGTGGGGCTCATCATCAGCAGGGGGGCAACGCAGGCGGACAACATCAGGCTCAGGCAGGCCGCCTGGAGCAACGGCATGATACGCATTGGGATAATATCCAAATAACGATTTGATTAATAAGGTTATATTTGTCTGGGGCCGACAAATTCAACGGATTTTCCTGGCCCGGTTCTGAGACGGGCGGGCAGGCGCTGGCAGGCTACCATATTGGCTTGGGAATGCCAGAGAGGGCATCGCTTATTAATCAAGTTTGTGCGGCTGCCGGTCGCTTCCATTCTTCATCAAGCGAGGAGTGACATCATGAATTCAGGCAAGAGGGCAGGCAGCTGGCTGCTGCTGGCACTGCTGGGCGGTGCGACCGGTATCGGCGTGGCGGCAGAACCGAAGCGGACGGAAATGGGCAGCGAGCTGGTGTTGCCGCTGGGATCGCTGCCGGAGCGGGTCTGCTGGTATCAGGATCAGAAGTATTCGGCAGGGGCCCGGATCCGGCAGGGTGATGACTGGCTGGAGTGCGCTGCGCAAAACGAACAGGAGAGCAACGGGCCTCTGGTCTGGCGCGAGCCACAAAGGGCGTCGGATGCGGCTGGCAAGGCGACGCAGAGCGGCACCATCACCGTGGGCCAGTGAGGCTTTTCTTGATCCAGCTAAAGACATGGACGTGACCTCTATCGCATAATGCGGCTCTTTTCCTCTCTTGACTGGGACTTCAGAAATGGCTCGTCGCTCTTCCAACACTCAACGTCGTCGCAACAGCTGGTGGTACAAACGCCTGTTGGTACGGGAACGTGCAGAGCGCGAAGCGCGTTCCGTTCGAGATTGATACTGCAGTGAAACACGGAGCCTCTGGCTCCGTTTTTTATTGATCATGCGCCGTGATGATGCGGGGGCCCTTGGGCCCCCGTTTTGTTTGTCCGCCGCCCGGTGCAGCCCCATGACGATGGGACGCCGAATTGCCCGCGCAAATAACCGTGGCAGGGGGATGACCGGACCCTTCTGATACTGCATGATGAAGTTTTCGAGAAGGAGCCTCAGATGCAGATCACCATTCGTCACGCCGAACCGGCCGATGCCCCCGCCTTGCGGGATCTCTATGCCATGCCCAATGCCCAGGCGGGCACTCTGCAACTGCCCTATCCAACCCTGGGGGTCTGGCAGAAGCGACTGGAGAGCGGCAGTGTGGTGGCGCTGGTGGCTGAGGTCGATGGTCTGCTGGTGGGGAATATTTCACTCCATATCGAGCCCAACCCGAGGCGCAAACACGTGGCCTGTATCGGCATGGGGGTGCGGGATGACTGGGCGGGCAAGGGAGTGGGCTCTGCCCTGTTGGGGGCCGCGCTGGAGATGGCCGACAACTGGCTCAACCTGCGCCGCATCGAGCTGACCGTCTATGCCGACAATGCAGCGGCGCTGGCGCTCTATCGCAAGTTCGGCTTCATCGAGGAGGGGCTGGCCCGTGGTTTCGCCTTTCGCCAGGGTGAGTATGTGGACGCACTCTATATGGCGAGGATCCGGCCATGATCGACTACCGCCGCCGGCTCATCCCGGTGCTGCGGGCGCTGGAGCAGGATCCGGATCTCTCCATCGAGGCGCTGGCGGAGCGGGCCTGTCTCTCCCTCTACCATTTTCACCGGGTGTTCACCGCCGTGGCGGGGGAAGCCCCGGGCGAGATGTGCCGGCGCCTGCGCATGCAGCGTGCCGCCTGGCAGCTCTGCTACACAGATGCCAGCGTCACCGCCATCGCGCTGGGGGCTGGGCTCGGAAGCTCCCAGGCGTTCGCCAAGGCGTTTCGTCGTTACTATGGCTGTACCCCGGGGGAGTTTCGCCGCGACAAGGGCAAGAATGGACACCTGGAGAGCAAGGATGGACACGCATGGGATGGTCTGTCCCCTTATGCTGAAGGCCACTCATCAGCAAGGAGCAACACCATGAAAACCGTCGAGATGGATGCCCGTACCCTGGCCTATGTGCGGGTCACCGGTCCCTATGGCGAAGGCTATGACGCCGTCTGCGGCCGCCTGTACCAGTGGGCCGCCGCCCGCGGGCTGGAGGGCGGGGAGTGGATCTTCATCTACCACGACAACCCGGAGGTGACGCCGCCAGCCCAGTGCCGCACCGATATCGGCATCACTGTGCCGCCCCAGACCCGGGGCGAGGGGGAGGTGGAGACCCAGCTCATTCCGGCCGGGCGCTATGCCCAGTCCCGCTACCTCATCACCGATCGCAGCCAGTACGGGCCGCGCTGGCAGGAGCATGTGGGCGACATAGTGGCGGCCGGGCTGGAGTTCAGCAGCGGTCCCTGCTTCGAGCTCTACCACAGCGTGAGCAACGATCCCCTGCGCGATGACGTGAGCTTCTGCTCCAGCGTGCGCTAGACGTGCGGCAATAAAACGAGGCGCCTGTGGGCGCCTCGTTTTATTTGGTATGGAGGCTGACCGTTACCTCATCATGGCTGGCTGGGCACCTTGTTCCGCCGGGATTTCCACCACCAGCGCAGGCGGATCTGGGAGATCAGCATGCCTGCCAGCATCAGGGCGCAGCCGACGAAGGCGCGCTCGTCCAGGGTTTCCCCCAGCAGCAGGACGCCGCCGATGGCGGCAAACACCGTCTCCAGGCTGAGGATGATGGCGGCATGGGCCGGGTGGGCGCCGCGTTGGCCGACCACCTGCAAGGTGTAACCCACCCCCACCGACACCAGACCGGCGTAGAGCAGCGCCTGCCAGCCGGCCACGGCACCGGTCACCGAGGGGGTCTCGATGAAGAAGGCGGTGGCCAGACTGAGCAGGCCGCACACCACGAACTGCACCCCGGCGAGGCGAATGGGGGCGACCCGGCTCGAGTAGTGATCCAGCACCAGCAGGTGCACTGCCCAGAACAGGGCCCCCACCACCTGCAGCAGGTCGCCGTAGCCGATGGTGAAATCCTCGGTGACGCTGAGGTAGTAGAGTCCCGCCATGGCGATGAGGGCGCCAACCCAGGTGTTGGCCCCCGTCTTGTGGCGCAGGGCCAGGCCGATGACGGGCACCAGTATGATGTAGAGGCCGGTGATGAAGCCCGCCTTGGCGGCCGTGGTGTAGAGCAGCCCCACCTGTTGTAGCGATGCGGCGCTGAACAGCACGGTACCGGCGATGAGGCCGCCGGTCAGCAGCAGGCGGCGATCTCCGGCCTGCCCGCCCGGCTGGCGGGATTTGAGCCACCACAAGAGCGGCAGCAGGGAGAGGGCCCCCAGCAGAAAGCGCAGGCCGTTGAAGGTGTAAGGGCCCATGTGGTCCATCCCGAGCCGCTGGGCGACGAAGCCCAGCCCCCAGATGGCGGCGGCCATCAATAACATCATGTTCGAACGCATAGATTCATCCCTGAAAGACGGACGGGCAGGGCCGTGCCGCAAAGCTCCAGCCTCCAAGATAACCGTGAGCGGGGGGATTTGTCTTGCGCTGTCGGTGAGGTTGGCGGCGTGAGCGGTTATCCCGCTGCACAGCCGCGGCCCGGGGGACTTAGCCGTTGGCGATTCTGGCCAGCAGGGGAATGAGGGCGAGCAGCAAGAGGTTGCCGCGCAGGATCCAGATCACCCAGAACTGCTGCTGAATGGAGACCATGGGGGCGCGTCCCTGACGCAGGGAGCGGCGCCAGCGGTAGAAGAGGCGGCTGGGGTAGCCAAAGCTGATGGCCATCACGAAGAACAGCAGCAGCTTGGTGCGGTAGCCCGGATTGGCGAGCAGCACGGCCGGTTCGTCGGGGTGGGCGAGCACCTGCAGCACCCCGGTGATGAAGATGAGCAGCAGGGCCAGCGCCGCCAGACCGTCGGCCAGCAGCAGCTTGCGCACCTGCTCGATGGACATGCCGCGGCGGAACAGGAAATATTCGGAGGTGATCGCCCCGGTCAGGGTGATCACGGCGCAGTAGTGCAGCGCCATCAACAGGTCCGGGTTCAGCATCCGTGTCGATTACCTCTAATTGAGCAGATAAACAGCTTCCTTTTGGACGCCATCTCGCGCTGCTGATATTCTGACACTACGCGTGGTCTGGCAATAGCAGGAGTCAGGATTGGTTAAACGAGCGGTCGCCAAAAAAACCTGGTCCCTGGTAACCAGGATGCGTCTGGGCCTGCTTTTGCTGTTCATTCCGGTGCTGATGCTGGGTGGTATCTACTACCTGCACATGGAGCGGAGTCTGCAAAGCGAGCTGCAGCAACGCCTGCTCGCCACCAACCACCAGCTTCGTCACGTCTTCATCGAGCCCTATCTGCACGAGATGGAGCGCCAGTTCACCCTCATCTACGACAGGGTCAAGGTTGAGGACATCAGCGGCCCTCGCCTGCTCAACACCGAGACCTATCTGAAGGAGTGGCAGCTCTACAAGGGGATCATGGCCGATCTGGTCTACATCTATGTCGGCACCGCCGAGCGCCAGATGCTGATCTACCCCGATTGGCAGGCGGATGCCAACTTCGATCCCAGGGTGCGTCCCTGGTATCAGCTGGCCAGCCAGCACGTGGGCAAGATGGTCTGGACAGAGCCCTATTACGACTACACCAACGGCAACCTGGTGATCGCCCTGGCGCGGGCCCTGACCGACAGGGAGGGCAAGGTGCGCGGGGTCCTTGCGGTCGATGCCATCCTGGCCCCCTTCTCCGCCCAGCTGAATCGCCAGCTGGGTGAGGGCTACCAGATGATCGTCAACCAGTCCGGCAAGGTGCTGGCTCATCCTGATGCGGCCCAGCTGCTCAAGCCCATGACCCACCCCGAGTGGCTCGCTCGCTTCACGCAGGAGGATGGCATCTTCCTGGACAAGGACTCCCGCCAGTTCGTGGCCTACAGCAGGCTGCAGGAGCGCAACTGGGTGCTGATCAGCGTGCAGCCGGCGGCCAGCGTGATGGCGGTGGTGGACAGGGTCTCCCTCAACGTGCTGCTGATGGTGGCACTGGCCTGTGTGCTCTACCTGATGCTGGCACTGATCTGGTCCCGCTATTTTCGCCGCATGCTCGACGAGATCTCGAGCATGATCCGGGCCAGCCGGATGGAGCCTGACGGGGTACCCCAGGGGGGCATGCGCGAGCTCAGGCACGTCTATGCCGAGCTGGCCGAGGTGAGCAAGGATTATCACGAGGCGCGCCAGCAGGCCAACCTGGACAAGCTGACCGGCCTCTACAATCGCCGCTTCTTCGATGAACGTTTCAACCGACTGCTGCAGGATCAGCAGCCGTTCTGCCTGGCCATGGTGGATCTGGACGACTTCAAGCGGGTCAACGACACCTTCGGCCATCAGACCGGGGATGTGGTGCTCAAGCGGGTGAGCCAGCTCGGCCGGGCCCTGCTGGGGGATCACGGCTGGGTCTGCCGTTACGGTGGCGAGGAGCTGGTGGTGCTGCTGGTCAACCCGGACATCCACTTCTGCCAGATGCTGCTGGAGCAGTTCCGCAAGGGGGTGGAGTCACTGGACTGGCGCGAGCCGGGGCTCAGGATCACCTTGAGCGGCGGGCTGGTGGCCAGCCGGGTGGGGATGGATGGCAAGGCGCTGCTGGCGGCGGTCGATGCCGAGGTATATCGCGCCAAACGCGACGGCAAGAACTGCATCCATCTGGGCCGAGCAGAGGCGAAGGGGCAGGAGGAGACGCCCCCTGCCAACGATGCACTGCTGAGCAACGAAGAGGCCTGAGGGCCTCTTCTTCATTCAGGAGGCCAACTGCCACTCGAGGGTGGGCCAGGCCTGCTCGGTGGCGATCTGGCGCAGCCCCGGAGCGGGGTTGACCGCGTGGGGGTGGGTCACCGCCTGCAGCAGCGGCAGGTCGTTGTGGGAGTCGCTGTAGCCGTGGCTCTCCCGCCAGGGGTCGGCGCTTGCGGCAAACAGCTGGTTGATGCGGGCCACCTTGCCCTCGCGAAAACTGAGGGTGCCGCGGGTCTGGCCGGTCAGCATGCCGGCCTCTTCATCCAGCAGGATGGCCACGCAGTGATCCATCCCCAGCATCTGCGCCATGGGGGCCACCAGATGCTCACCGGAGGCGGAGATGAGCACCAGCTCGTCGCCCCGCTTGCGGTGCCACTCGATGCGCTCCACCCCCTCAGGGTAGATGCGCTCGCGCAGCACCTGCTCGGCAAAGCGGGCACAGAGCGGGTCGAGCCACTGGCGCGACTTGCCTGCCAGCGGCTGCAGGGTGAAGGCCATGTACTGGTGCATGTCCATCTTGCCCTGATGGTAGAGGGACATCATGGCCTGCTCCTCGGCGATCATGCCGGCTGGCGCCAGCTCCTCGGTCACCATGTACTCCAGCCAGAGGCTGGCGGAATCCCCCGCAATCAGGGTCTCGTCCAGATCAAACAGTGCCAGTGCCATGGGTGCTCCTCGCAGTGAAAATGGAAATGTAATGGGGCGTCATGCTACCTCACAGAGTTGATCCCGGGCCACCGCCAGGGTCACGGCACTGCCCACCGGCAGCAGATCCCGGGCCGAGCGGTTGAGGCAGTCCACCGTCAGCAGGCCCGCCGCGCAGCTCACCTGATAGCGGATCACGTTGCCGAGCAGCTGCTGCCCGCTGATAACCCCCGGCAGGTGCGGCTCGTCGCTGCGGGCGCCGGCCGGCAGCAGGGAGAGGGATTCAGGTCGCAGCGCCAGCTTGCCGCGGCAGTGCTGGCCGAACAGGACCTTGGCCTGTGCGCCATCGAGCAGGTTGTAGTTGCCGATAAAGCCCGCCACGAAGGCGTCGGCGGGGCGGGTGTAGATCTCCTCCGGTGTGCCGCTCTGGACGATGGATCCCTTGTTCATCAGGAAGATCCGGTCCGACATGGTGAGCGCCTCCTCCTGATCGTGGGTGACGAAGATGGTGGTGAGCTCGAGGCGCTGCTGGATCTCGCGGATCTGCTGGCGCAGGCTGCGGCGGATTCTGGCATCCAGCGCCGAGAGCGGTTCGTCCAGCAGCAGGATCCGCGGCTGCACTACCAGTGCCCGGGCCAAGGCCACCCGCTGGCGCTGGCCACCTGAGAGTTCGGCCGGATAGCGGCGCTCGAAGCCGGTCAGCTCCACCAGCGCCAGCGCCTCCTGCACGCTGGCGGCCAGATCCCGCCCCGGCTGGGGCTTCATCTTGAGGCCGAAGGCGACGTTGTCCCGCACCGTCATGTTGGGGAACAGCGCATAGCTCTGGAACACCATGCCGATGCCCCGCTTCTGGGGTTCCTGCCAGGTAATGTCCTCACCGGCCACCCGCACCTGACCGCCATCCACCGGGGTGAGCCCGGCCAGCGCCCGCAGCAGGGTGGACTTGCCGCAGCCGGAGGGACCGAGCAGGGTCACCAGCTCCCCCTTGCGGATGCCGAATTCGATCCCCTCGAACACCCGGGTGTCGCCGTAGGATTTGTGCAGTTGATTCACTTCTAGATGGAACATCTTGATTCACCTATGAAATCTGTTCGCCGCCCAGGTGAGCAGCAGGGTCAGCAGGAAGTAGCTCATCACCAGGGCGCTGGTGAAGTGGCCCGAGGTCGAACGCATGTTGTAGAGATAGACCTGCAGGGTCTCGTAACGGGTGCCCACCAGCATGTTGGCAAATACGAACTCGCCGAGCAGGAAGGAGAGCGACAGAAACAGCGCCGCCAGCAGCCCCTTGCGCAGGCAGGGGATCACCACCAGCAGGAAGGCGCGCCGGCTGCTCGCCCCCAGCAGGTGGGCGGCATCCATCAGATCCCTGAGCGGTACCCCTTGCAGGCTGTTGGCCAGCGCCCGGTACATGAAGGGGAGCACCACGGTGAACCAGGTACCGATCAGGATCCACGGCGTGCCGATAATGGGCAGGACGCCGTCGGCGTAGATCTGCAGCAGCCCTACCGAGGAGACCACGGGCGGCACCGCGAAGGGGAGCAGGATCAACAGGTTCATCCAGGGATCCAGCTTTGGGAAGTAGTAGGCCACCACCAGCACGGTGGGCACCAGCACCAGGGTTCCCAGCAGCAGAGTGGCGAAGCAGACCAGCAGGCTTCGGCCAAACGCCGCCAGAAAGCGCGGGTCGCCCCAGAGCTTGAGATACCAGTCGAGGGTGAAGCCGTCTGGCAGCAGGGTGGCCCCCCAGCGGGTGGAGATGGAGTAGAGAAAGGTGGCCAGCAGCGGCAACAGCAGGGTGGCCACCAGCGCCCCCAGCACCCAGCGCGGCCAGCCAGGTTTCAAATCATGCATGGGATTGCCCCTTGTTCACGTAGCTCTTTTTCAGCAGCCACTGGTTGGCAGCCGTCACCACCCCCAGCAGCACCATCAGGATCACCGCCAGCGCCGCCGCCATGTTCGGCTCGAGGAATATGTCGCCGGAGACCAGGCTCGCCACCCGGATGGTCACCAGGTTGAAGTTGCCGGTGGTGAGGGCATAGGCGGAGGCATAGGCCCCCACCGCGTTGGCAAACAGGATGATCAGGGTGCCGAGCAGCGCGGGAGTGAGCACCGGCAGCGCCACGTGCCAGACATATTGGCTCTTGCTCGCCCCCAGCAACGCGGCGGCCTGCGGCCACTCATCCTGCAACGCATCGAAGGCTGGGTAGAGCAGCAGCAGGGCGAGCGGGATCTGGAAGTAGGTGTAGATGAGGATGAGGCCGCTGCCGGAGTAGAGGTTGAAGCCGTCGATGAGGCCCCAGGATTTCAGCAGCAGGGTCACGGCGCCATTGATGCCGAGAATGATGATGAAGGCGAAGGCCAGCGGCACCCCGCTGAAGTTGCCGGTCATGGTGACGAAGGCCAGCAGCAGCCGTTTCACCCGCTCACCGCTGTGGCGCAGCGCCGCCGCCCCGAGGGTGCCGATGGCGAGCCCCGCCAGACTGGCGATGCCGGCGATGCGCAAGGAGTTGCCGAACGATTGCAGGTAGAAGGGGGAGCTCAGAATCTCCCGGTAGTAGTCGAGGCCCCAGCCATCCGGGGTCTGAAAACTGCCCACCAGCACCCACACCATGGGGGCGAGCTGGAACAGGATCATCAGGAGAACGAACGGCAGCAGCACCAGGGCGGGCAGCCAGTGGCGACGCAGCCGGCGCCGGGTGACGGTCGGTTGATCCGCGAGGATCTCGGTGGTGGCGGGCATCATCAGTGTACCTCCGGCAGGTTGCCGGCCTTGAGCAGCGGTGGGCAGCCCGGCTTGTCGTGGGAAACTCCCAGCAGGTCGGCCATCAGGGCGCAGAGCTGGGTCTGCTGCATGGCGGGACCGGCTGGCCACTGGGCCACGAACGCATCGCCAAACAGCCAGAGCGGCACCCGGCGCTCTTCGGTCAGGGTGCCGCCGTGGCTCAAGTCGTTGTTCATGCCGTGATCCGAGGTGATCACCACCTGATACCCCTCCGCCAGCCACTGGGGCAGCAGGTCGGCCAGCAGGCTGTCCATCCGGCGTGCCTGATTGCGGTACTGACGGGAGTCGAGGCCGAACTGGTGGCCCGCATCGTCCACCCCCATCGGGTGGATCAAGAGAAAATCGGGGTCGTACTGGCTGCGCAGCCACTCGCCATCCATCAGCAGGTGGCTGTCGGGGTAGCCGTCATCCCAGTAGAAACAGCCGTGCTGGATGGGCAGTCGCTCGTCATGGGTGAAGCGATCGCGGGCCGCTTGCCAGGGGCTCTGGTTGTAGAGCTCGCTTATCCAGTGGTAGGCCGCCGCCGCGGTGCGTTTGCCGCCCGCCCGGGCCAGATGGAAGATGGACTCCTGCCGGCTCAGACGGCTCACCCCGTTGTGGGTGATGCCGCTCTCCACCGGCGTCGTTCCGGTCAGGATGCACTCGTAGAGGGGCCGGGAGAGGGAGGGGAGGGCGCAGCTCAGGGTGGCCTGCAACCCCTGTCCCGCCTCCACCATGCCCGCGAGGTAGCCCATGCAATGGGCTACCTCGGCAGAGAGGCCATCCACAAGTACCACTATCACCTTGTGTTGCACTGGCCGCTCCTTACTGCATGTTGATCATGACGGTTTCCTGCCACTGGCGCGGCAGTGCCTTGGAGCTCTGCTCCCAGGCGGCGTGATCCTGGACCGGCTTGGCATTGGCGTACTGCTCGGCCGGCAGCAGCTTGGCCTTGACGTCATCCGGCAGGGTCACGTTGCTGCGGATGGGGCGGGCGTAGCCGCGCGCCAGGTTGATCTGGCCGGCGTCGGAGAGGATGTATTCCCGCGCCAGCTTGGCGGCGTTGGGGTTTTTGGCCCACTTGTTGATAATGGTGGTGTAGCCGGCGATGACGGAACCGTCGCTCGGGATCACCACATCAAACTTCTTGGGGTCGATCTGGTCGCGGTAGTTGAGCGCGTTGAAGTCCCACAGCACCCCCACTTCCACTTCGCCCTTCTCGATGTTGGCGATGGTGGGGTCGTTCAGCGACAGACGGCCCTGCTGGGCCAGCTTGCCGAACAGCTCCAGCGCAGGCTTGAGGTTCTTCTCGCTGCCGCCGGTGGCATAGGCCGCCGCCAGCACGCCGTTGTTGGCCTGGGAGGCGACACCCACGTCACCCAGGGTCACCTTGTAGTCGCCGCCCAGCAGGGATTGCCAGCTGGTGGGGGCCGCCTTGACCAGATCCTTGTTGATCAGGAAGGCGATGGTGCCGGTATAGGCCAGCATCCAGTGACCATCCGCATCCTTGGCCCAGTTCGGAATGTCGGCCCAGGTGGAGGGTTTGTAGGGCTGGGTGACTCCCTGCTTGACCGCCACCGGGCCGAAGGCGCCGCCCACGTCGCCGATGTCGGCGGTGGCGTTGCCCTTCTCGGCGGCGAACTTGGCGATCTCCTGGGCCGAGCTCATGTCGGTGTCCTGATGCTTGATGCCGTAGATGCTGCCGAGTTGCTGCCAGGTATCCTTCCAGTTGGCCCAGCTGTCCGGCATGCCGACGCTGCTGAGCTGGCCTTCACCGCGGGCGGCCTTTTCGAGATCCGCGATGTTCTCGGCGGCAAACAGTGGCTGACTGATGGCCACCAGGGCCAGTGCACTTGCGATCACGCTTTTCATCATTCCATCCCTCTGGACTAGGTCAGTTAAGGTTCGAGAGGGATGCTAGAGGGGAAATATGACGGTGGCGGGGCGCTTTGATGGCAGTTTGATGACAATCGCCCTGTCATGGCGCTGTCATCCTGCACGGTTACAACTCTCAATCCGAGTGAGGCTGGACTACTCCAGCGAGAGTTGAGTCAGCCACAGCAGCCAGGATGATCGACAGGAAGATGAGCGTGATCGAACCGAGATTGAGCGAGCGGGCAGTGGCCGATGGCCGCGCCTCCAAGTGTGAACAGATTTGCCAGACCCTGCGCCGCTATATCGGCAGCGGCCAGCTGGGGGCGGGGCAGCAGCTGCCCGCCGAGCGGGCCCTGAGCGAGCGCTTCGCCACCACCCGCATCACCATCAAGGAGGCGCTCTCCAGTCTCGAGGCGGATGGCCTCATCTACCGGGCTGAGCGGCGCGGCTGGTTCGTGGCACCGCCCCGCCTCACCTACGACCCCGCCATCCACACCCACTTTCACCAGTGGATCGGCGAGCAGCAGCGCACCGCCGAGACCCGGGTGCTGGCCCACGGCGGCGAGCTGGCCAGCAGCGAGCTGTGCCGCTGGATGGGGCTGGAGCCTTTCACCCCGATCTATGAAATCCGCCGCCTGCGCCTCATCGACGGCCGCCCCGTGCTGCACGTCAGCCACCACCTGCTGGCCAGCCGGTTTCCCGATATCGCCAGCGCGCCACTGGCCAGCTCCCTCACCGAGCTCTATCGGGAGCGATATGGCATAGGCCAGGGTGGGGCGAGCCTCGAGATCACCCCCTCGGCGGCGCGCGGCGCCATCGCCCGCTCCCTCAATCTGGCGGAGGGGAGCGCCGTGCTGCGGCTGGTGCGGGTCAACTACGACGAGCGGGGAGCGCTGGTGGATTGCGACATCGAGCACTGGCGGCCGGATGCCATCCGCATTCACCTCGATACGCGAGCATTGCAGCCCCTCGCAGGCAAGCTGCCGCAAACCCGGCTCGTGGATCAGGGGTGATCCGGCGTGTCCTGGCGGGCCATGCCTGTGAGGAAAGGAGGGGGAGCGGATCCCGCGGGATCCGCCGGGATCAGTTGTCGATATTGGGGATCAGATCGTCAAAGCTCTGATAGCCGCAGTCGGCCAGCTGCAGCGACATGGTGTAGGTCTTGCTGCCCTCCCGCTGGCCGATGGCGGGGCGGTTGAGCTTGAGCTCCTGGTGCCAGTACTCCTTCATCCGCTCGATCAGCGCCATCGCCTCGCTCTCGTCCAGATGGAGCTGACACAGCGCCATGTAGTTGTTGGGCCTGTGCATGTTCTCCACCAGATAGTCCCCCAGCACCGACATGGCCTGGCGCGCCTGCTGGCGGGCGAAGCGGCTGTGCTGCTCGAAGCTGATCCGCTCGCTGATGAGGAAGTGGTAACTGTTGTCGATGCCGAGCTGCAGGATGCCGAGCTTCTCCAGCTTGCGCAGGTAGAGGTAGCAGGAGGCATCGGTCAGGCCGTACTCACGCTTGAGATCGATTAACGTCTTGTCGCGCCAGAAGATGTTGGCGAGAAAGGCGTAGAGACCGGGCTCCCTGTGGAACGCCTCGTCCTGCTCCTGGGTGAAGACGGCGCGCCGGCTCTGGGCGTCCTGGGTGCGGTCCAGCAGCTCCTCGAATGAGAGCCCCACCAAGTGGCACACCTCCAGCAGGGTGTCGAACGGCAGGGAGGGCTTGTTCATCATCCGTTTGACGGTGGCGATGGAGACCCCCATGGCTTCTGCCAGGGTCTGATAGCGGATCCCCTTGTCGGTCAGGGTCTTCTTCAGGGTGTCGAGAATATTGTTGGCCAGGGTCTGGCTGTAGGTCATGCAACTATTCCTTTATCTGCATTTTTATGTTGTGTCAGAAATTGAGTTCTTTTGTCGTTGTGGGCTCAGATATTGACACTTTAAAAAACCAGAGGAAACAAACCCGACCTAATCGATTGAAATGGCCAGACCAGTCGCGCTCGAAGGTTGCAGATAGTGATACTCTGCGGTGCATATCCTTCAACCGTTCAACATTTTGCTGGTGGCGCATAAAACATCGCGCATAATTCAAAACGAATCGGATTCAAGACCTTCCTGGTTGAGAAATCGATTGTTTGCTTCCAATTTAAGGGTTTTTTAAACCGCAAGGTTTTTTATTCTTTCCTGGCATTGAGCGGAACTCGCAAGAGGGCCGCTTTTTTCTTTTCCTAGAATCTGAGCCCGCCGTCAAGACAGGGGCTCAGTTTCGGCACTTCCTGCGCCGCCGCCCTCGCGCGGCAGACATTTATTCCCCCTTGCAGGGAAACAGCTTGGGTATCTCCCGGATCAGCCAGCTCTTGGCCTTGCCCATGGTGTCGCGCCGCCAGGCCAGCACCACCTGGATCTGGTGGCGATACTCGGGGCCGATCACCTTGAGCCGTCCGGCCCGGATGTCCTCTTCAATCCAGCTCAGCGGCATGGTGCCGACCCCGATCCCCGCCAGCAGGGCGTCGCGCTTCTCGCCCATGGTGCTGACGGTCAGCCGCGGCTGCTTGTCGAGCAGACGATAGGTGAGTACCGGCTTGCGCAGCGCCGTGTCGGCCACCGCGATGGCCCGGTAGCGGCGCAGGGTATCGTCTGCCAGGGGCTCGGGCTCCTGGTGCAGGGGGTGATCCGGGTGGGCGACGTAGAGCATCACCTCCTCCTGCAGCGGCTGGTGCTTGATGCCGGTCATCATGATGTCGGGATTGAGGGAGGAGATGAGCAGGTCGGCCCGGCCATCCTCCAGACACTCCCAACTGCCCGCCAGCACTTCGGCCCGCAGCCGCAGTCGGGTATCGGTCAGCTCGGCCAGCCGCTCCACCAGCGGGTAGAGCGCCTGCAGCGGCACCAGCGCATCGACGGCGATGGTGATGTCGGTCTCCCAGCCGCGGGCCAGCGCCCGGGTCTCGCCCACCAGATGCTCGGCCGCCTCCAGCAGAATCCGGCCGCGCTCCAGCAGCATGCGGCCGGCCGGGGTGAACTTGGTTCTGTGGCCGCTGCGGTCGAACAGCATGGCGTCCAGCTCGTCTTCCAGCTTCTGTACCGTGTAGCTCAGCGCCGAGGGCACCTTGCCCAGTTCGTCGGCTGCCGCCGCGAAGCTGCCGCGGCGGTCGATGGCATCCAGCACCCGGATGGCTTCCAGGGTCAGCGCCCGTTCCTTGTTCAGTTCCTTGGCCATAAATTGCCTTCAATTTTTTTGAACATGTTTGCCAGTTTATCTCGCTAACAAGTTAGGCCAAGTGTCTTTAATATTCAATCAACGCTTAGGCAGGAGCGCCAAGCAGCCAAATATACGGGTAGTTCCAGACTGTGACCCCCTCAATCAGGGCGTCTGACTTCGGTGAAAGAACAACACACTATTTGAATGACCTCTTGCATGGATGCATTGATTCTGGCCACAGCGGCCTTGGCAATGACATAAAACCAAGAGAGTGAATGAACATGAAAAACGTAATCAAGATGCTGGCCGTTGCAGGCCTGATGACCGCAGGTTTTGCTCAGGCTTCCGTCCCGGCTGACCTCAACGCCGCCCCGGGCGTGCTGTTTGTAAACTGGCACGCCACCGCCGCGGTGGAAGGCAAGGGCAACCCCATGCTGGAAGTGCGTGACGAGTCTGGCGACCTGGTTGCCTCCGTCCACGCCAACCTGATGGGCAGCCAGCAGGTCCAGATCCCGAGCCGCACCCAGGGCAACCTGACCGTGAGCCTGGGTGAGCAGAGCAGCGACTACCGCATTCCGTTCGGCATCGGTAGCGGCAAACAGCGTTAATCAACCGTATCGGTACGTGAGGAGCACACCATGATGAAATTGAGAGCCGCAGAAGCGCGCGGCAAGGCCAACTTCGGCTGGCTGGATGCGCGCCACAGCTTTTCCTTCGGGCACTACTACGACCCGGACTGGATGGGGCATTCAGTGCTGCGGGTCATCAATCAGGATCTGGTGGCGCCGGGTGGCGGTTTCGCGACCCACCCTCACGCCAACATGGAAATTCTGACCTGCGTGCTGCAAGGCACCATAGAGCACAAGGACAGCCTCGGCCATGCCGAGCAGATCCCGGCGGGGGATTTCCAGCTGATGAGTGCGGGGTCCGGCATCCGGCACAGCGAGTACAACCCCTCGCAGACCGAGCCGCTCTCCCTGCTGCAAATCTGGATCGAGCCGAACGAACACGGCACGACACCCGGTTATCAGCAGAAGAAGATTGAAGCCAATCCGGGCATGACGCTGGTGGCGTCACCGGATGGCGAAGCAGGATCCTTCAGGATCCGCCAGCAGGCCCGCGTCTGGCGGTTGCAGCTTGAACCGGGTGAGAGCCTCACCTGGGAGCTGGCCGGCCGACACGGTTACCTGCAGATGATTTCAGGGGAGCTTGCCGCCAACGGTCTGGCTGCCCGACCCGGCGACGGGGTACTCAGTCGTGATGAGCCCAAATGGGATCTGGTGGCCGCGAGTGCCAGCCAAGCCCTGTTATTTGACCTACCCTGAAGCAGTCAGCGGTGATGTGACGCAAAACGAGGATATTGAAATGGACAAGATGAAAGATTTGGCACTGCTGGTGGGTCGCGTACTGCTGGCTCTGATGTTTGTGATTGCGGGCTGGGGCAAGATCGGCGGTTACGCCGGTACCCAGGGGTATATGGAAGCCATGGGCGTGCCCGGTTTCATCCTGCCGCTGGTGATCCTGCTGGAGCTGGGCGGTGGCCTCGCCATCATGCTGGGCCTGTTTACCCGCAGCCTCTCCGTGCTGATGGCCGGTTTCACCCTGATGGCCGCCTTTATTTTCCACTATCAGCCTGCCGACCAGATGCAGATGCTGATGTTCATGAAGAACGTCTCCGTGGCCGGTGGTTTCCTGGCCCTGGCGGCGGCCGGTGCAGGGGCCTTCAGCCTGGATGCTCGCCTCGGCAAGAACTGGTAAACCCCGCAGGCTCGAGTTTTCCAACGCCTTTTGGCCGGTGCAGTTGCACCGGCTTTTTTATGCCCGCCACATTTGCCTGCGGCAGATGGGCGATGTGATCGGCGACAACAAGCGCCTTTTGCATCTTATCCCCCGATCCCCGACAATCCCGATACCTGTGACGTGACGGGGATCCTTGAGGTTTTCCCGCGCTGACCCCTCTTTTGCACTGGCGGGAATTGCCCATGTTTACCCTCTACCACTCCAATCAGCTGGATCTGCTCAAAGAGTTGCTGGTGAGCCGCATCCGGCAGATCCCCCTCGCTCACCCCTTCGAGCGCGAGCAGATCCTGGTGCAGAGCCCGGGCATGGCCCAGTGGCTCAAGCTGGAGCTGGCCAAGGCCTTCGGCATTGCCGCCAATATCGACTTTCCGCTGCCCGCCAGCTTTATCTGGGAGATGTTCACCCGGGTGCTGGCGGACGTGCCGCGCCAGAGTCCCTACAACAAGGGTTCCATGAGCTGGCAGCTGATGACCATCTTGCCCGCCCTGCTCGATCGCCCCGTTTTTGCGCCGCTGGCCGCCTATCTGGGCGGGGATGACGCGGATCCCGTGCAGGATCCCGAGCAGGTGCGGCTGTGGCAGCTCTGCCAGAAGGTGGCAGATCTGTTCGACCAGTATCTGGTCTATCGGCCGGACTGGATCGCCCGCTGGGAACAGGGGGAAGGGTTTAGCCAGGAGCTGGCCGGGGTGAGCGGTCAGGATTGGCAGCCGGAGCTCTGGCGCGAGCTGGTGGCCCGCACCCTGGCGCTGGGCCCAAGCGGCTACCACCGCGCCAACCTCTACGAGGAGTTTATCCACGAGCTGGAGCGCACCCCGGAGCTGCCGGGCACGCTGCCCCGGCGGGTCTTCGTGTTCGGTATCTCGGCGCTGCCGCCGCGCTACGTGGAGGCGCTGCTGGCCCTCGGCAGCCGGGATGAGGTGGAGGTGCATCTGTTCGTCACCAACCCTTGCCGCTACTACTGGGGTGACCTGCTCGATCGCAAGACCCTGGCGCGCCTCGAAAACAAGCTCAAACCCGGCACCGATCTCGACACCCTGCAGGGCCCCGCCAACCCGCTGCTCGCCTCCATGGGCAAGCTGGGGCGCGACTACCTGCACCAGCTGATGGAGCTGGAGGTGCCGCAGATCGAGGCCTTCGTCGATATCGACGACACCAGCTTGCTGCGCGCCATCCAGCAGGATGTGCTGGAGCTGGCCGAACGGGGCGCCGGTCAGTTCGATCTCGACAGCAGCCACCACAAAAGCCCCATCAGCCCGGCGGATGGATCCCTGCAGATCCACGCCTGTCACGGCCCGATGCGCGAGCTCGAGGTGCTGCACGACCGCCTGCTGGCGCTGTTCGAGCAAGATCCCACCCTCACCCCGAAAGACGTGGTGGTGATGATGCCGGATGTGAACAGCTACGGCCCCTACATCCAGGCGGTGTTCGGGGCGAGAGGCCAGATCCCCTTCGCGGTGTCCGATCGGGCGGCCAGTCAGGAGAGCCCGCTGCTGCAGAGCTTCCTCGCCCTGCTGAGACTCCCCAACGCCCGGCTGGGGGCCGGCGAGCTGCTCGCCATCCTCGAGGTGCCCGCCGTGCTGCGCCGCTTCGATCTCGATGACGACGAGTTCAACCAGCTGCGACGCTGGGTGCAAGAGACCGGCATCCGCTGGGGGCTGGATGACGGCTACCCGGAGCGCTTCGATCTGCCGCGCCTCTCTGGCAACAGCTGGCTGTTCGGCCTGCGCCGCATGCTGCTCGGCTTTGCCATGGGGGATGGCGAACCGGTGGCGGGGATCCTGCCCTACGCCGATATCGAGGGGCAGCAGGGGCTGGCCCTCGGCAAGCTCGCCTGGTTCGTCGACTCCCTGGCGGAATTTCTGCCCCGCCTGCAACAGGCGCAGTCGCTGCCCGAGTGGATCGCCTGCCTCAACGAACTGCTGGAGCGCTTCTATCAGGCGGACGAGGATGAAGAGCGCCAGCTGCAGCTTATTCGCAGCCAGCTGGCGGACTGGCTCGCCCAGCTTGGCGAGGCCCGCTTCGAGCAGCCCATCAGTGCCGATTTGCTGCAGGATTACCTCGGCAGCGTGCTGGGGGAGTCCCGCTCCAGCCAGCGCTTCCTCGCCGGTCAGGTCAACTTCTGCACCCTGATGCCGATGCGCTCCATCCCCTTCCGGCAGGTCTGCCTGCTCGGCATGAACGACGGCGTCTACCCGCGCACCCTGCCCCCCATGGGGTTCGACCTGATGGCGGTGGCCGGCCGGCGCGGGGATCGCTCGCGCCGCGACGACGACCGCTACCTCTTCCTAGAGGCGCTGCTGAGCGCCCAGCAGGGGCTCTACATCAGCTATCAGGGTTTCAGTGCCCAGGACAACAGCGAGAAGGTGCCTTCCGTGCTGCTGGCCGAACTCATCGACTATGTGCGCCAGGGCTTCGTGCTGGCGGGGGATGAGGGCCTCGACGACGAGACCTCCGGCAGGCGGCTGCTCGAACACCTGATCGTCGAACACCCGCTCACCCCCTACAGCCGTAGCTACTTCTATCCAGAGGCAGGCTCTGGCCTCTTCACCTATGCCGCCGACTGGCTGCCGGCCCTGAGCCCGCAGCGCGGGGCCGCCAACTTCCAGAGCGGCGAGCTGCCGTTGCCGCCAGATTGGAACAAAGGGGGGGGCAAGGAGCAGGGACTGGAGCTGGCGGAGCTGCTGCGCTTCTATCGCCAGCCCGCCAAATATTTCCTCAATCGCCGCCTCAAGGTGTGGTTCGAGCTGGACGAGGCCGAGATCGAGGACAGCGAACCGTTCGAGCTGGACGGCCTGCAGCACTACCAGCTCAAGGCGCTGCTGCTCGATGCCCATCTGGCACAGGGGGAGAGCGAGGAGCGCCGCCAGCGCCTGCAGCTCTCCGGCCTGCTGCCCCAGGGCTGGTTCGGCAGCCTGCTGCTGGACGATCTGGATACCGAGATGGGCAAGCTGGCGGCGCGCCTGCGCCCCTGGGTGGCGGCCAGTGAGGCGGACAAACAGGCGGTGGAGATCGATATCTCCCTGACCCAGGGCCAGTTGCAGGGGTGGATCGACACCCAGAAGGGGCGCTTGCTGGTGGTCAAACCCGGCAGCTTCAACGGCAAGGATCTGCTGCTGGGCTGGATCCAGCACCTTTGCCTCTCCCTGAGTGATGCCCCCGGCGACACCCTGCTGTTCGACGCCAAGCAGAGCCTGCGCCTGCCCAGGCTTGCGGCTGACGAGGCGCGGCCAAAACTGGCGGCCCTGGTGGCGCTCTGGATGCAGGGGATGAAGCGGCCGCTGCCGTTTTTCCCCAGCACCGCTTGGGAGTGGATCAAGGGGATCGAGAAGGATCCGGAGAAACCGGAGGCCGCCGACAAGGCGGCCCTCGCCCGCTTCAACGGCGGCTACATGGTGACGGGGGAGGGGCAGGACGTCTACGTCGCCCGCTGCTTCCCGGAACTCGATGACGAGGTGCTGGCCCAGCTGCAGGCGCTGGCCCGCGAACACCTGACCCCGCTGATCAAGGCGCTGGAGGAGTTGCAATAATGGCCAATCCGCTCAATACCCTGCGTTTTCCCCTCTATGGCGAGCGGCTGATCGAGGCCTCTGCCGGCACCGGCAAGACCTACACCATCGCCGGCCTCTATCTGCGCCTCTTGCTGGGCCACGGCCCGCTCATTGAAGAAGGGGAAGACGCCGGTCAGCCCAGCGCCCACGAGCGGCCCCTGTCGGTGACCGAGATCCTGGTGGTGACCTTTACCGAGGCGGCCACCGCCGAGCTGCGCGGGCGGATCCGCGGTCGCATCCACGAGGCGCGCCTCGCCTTTATGCGCGGGCAAAGCGGCGATGCCCTGCTGGCCCAGCTGCTGGAGGAGGTGGAGGATCACGAGCTGGCGGCCCGTCGCCTGCTGGCCGCCGAACGGCAGATGGACGAGGCGGCCGTCTTCACCATCCACGGCTTCTGCCAGCGGATGCTGAAACAGAACGCCTTCGAGTCGGGCGCCCTCTTCGAAACCGAATTTCTCACCGATGACAGCCAGCTCAGGCTGCAGGCGGTGAGCGACTACTGGCGCGCCGAGTTCTATCCGGTGGATAAAACCCTGGCCAGCGCGGTGCGCGCGCTCTGGCCAAGCCCGGCGGCCCTGCTGCGGGAGATGAACGGCTGGCTCGACAACAGTGAGCTGGAGATACGCCCGCCGGCGGGGGACGAGACCCTGGCTGCCCGCCATCAGGCTGCCATGGCCCGCATTGAGGCGGTGAAGAGCGAGTGGCTTGCTCAGCAGGACGAGATCCGCCGCCAAACAGAGGGGCAAATCAAGCTCTATACCGGCAAAAATTATGAAGGCTGGTTAGCCAAAATTGGCGACTGGGCACAGGACCCGAGCAGTGGTTATACCCTGCCAAAGGATCTCGAGCGCTTTGGCCAGACAACGTTGGAAGCCAAGCTCAGCAAGGGTAAGGCGGTGCCCACCCTGCCGCTGTTCAGCGAGATCGACTCGCTGCTGGCGAGCCGTCCCGGCATCCGTGACCTTATCCTGCAGCGGGCCGCCGTGGTGGTGCGCAGCCGGATGCAGGCTAGCAAGCGGCAGGCCCATCAGCTCTCGTTCGACGATCTGCTCAAAGACCTCGACGGGGCGCTGGGCTCCAGCTTGGGTGAGCGGCTCTGCGAGCGCATTCGCGCCACCTACCGGGTCGCCATGATCGATGAGTTCCAGGATACCGACCCCCAGCAGTACCGTATCTTCCACCGGCTTTACGGCGGCCATAAAGACACGGCTCTGCTGATGATCGGTGACCCCAAGCAGGCCATCTACGGTTTTCGCGGCGCCGACATCTTCACCTACATTCAGGCGCGGCGAAATGTAAGCGCCCACTACACCCTGGGGCGCAACTGGCGCTCCAGCGGCGCCCTGGTGGCGGCGGTCAACGGCCTGTTCGAGCGGGCCAAGGATCCCTTTATCTACGAGGCGGATATTCCCTTCCTGCCGGTGGAGGCGCAGGGCAAGAGCAAGGCGCTACTGCTGGAGGGCGAAACCGCCCCCGTGCTGCACTGCTGGCAGCTCACCGGCCAGCCCACCTTCAACCGGGGGGATTACCAGAGCAAGATGGCCCGCGCCACGGCGGCGGAGATCCACCGCCTACTGACCCTGGCCCGGGAGGGCAAGGCGCTGATCGGCAGCGAGCCGGTGAAAGCCGGGGATATCGCCGTGCTGGTGCGCACTGGCGCCGAGGGCAAGCTGGTGCAGCAGGAGCTGGCACGCCTCGCCATCGCCTCGGTTTATCTGTCGAATCGCGAGAGCGTGCTGGAGCAGGTGGAGGCGCGGGAGATCCTGCTCATTCTGCACGCCTGCCAGAACCCGAGTGAGGAGAGGAGCCTGCGGGCGGCGCTTGCCACCGGCCTGTTCGATCTCGACGCCAAGGCCCTCGACGAGCTTGCCAGTGACGAGCGGGCCTGGGAGAGCGCGGTGCAGGAGTTTATGGAGTACCGCAAGGTCTGGCACAAGCGCGGCGTGCTGGCCATGCTGCGGGCCCTGCTGCACAGGCGCAATCTCGCCGCATCGCTTTTGGCGAGCCCCTACGGGGAGCGGCGGCTGACCAACTTCCTCCATCTGGGGGAGCTCTTGCAGCAGGTGAGCAGCGAGCTGGACGGCGAATACGCCCTGCTGCGCTGGCTGGGGGAGGCGGTAAACCGCCAGAGCGGCCAGGATGCGGAGCAGATACTTCGCCTGGAGTCCGAGCGCAAGCTGGTGCAGATCGTCACCATCCACAAATCCAAGGGGCTGGAGTACCCGCTGGTGTTCCTCCCCTTTATCTGCAGCCACCGCAGCGCCGACACCCCGCTCTATCACGAGGCCGATGAGGCGGGCAATCGCACCATCCTCGATCTCACCGGCGCCGAGGATTCCCTGGCAGAGGCCGACAAGGAGCGCCTCGCCGAGGATCTGCGGCTGCTCTACGTGGCGCTGACTCGGGGCGTCTACGCCACCTGGCTGGGGCTGGCGCCGGTGCGCTCCGGTAACGGCAAGTCGGAGAAGACCGACCTGCACCAGACCGCCATCGGCTACCTGCTGCAAAAGGGCGAAGAGGGGGACGCCGCAACCCTGGCCACCGCCCTCAGTGCGCTTGCTGAAGATCTGCCCGGGGTGGCCGTCGGTGAGCCCTCGCTCACCCGCCCGGCCCCGCTGCCGGCAGAAGAGGAGCAACTGGGTGAGCCCCGGGTGCGCCGCTTTGGCGGCACCCTTGAGCGGGACTGGTGGATCAGCTCCTACTCTGGGCTGGCAGCCCAGGGCCACGGTCACAGCAAGGGGGTGCTCGCCAATCCCGGCTTCGATGACGAGGTGGTCACCGAGGCGGCGGCGCTGGCTGCCGAAGAGCCAGTGCAGGCGCCCCAGCCCTCCATCTTCACCTTCCCGAAGGGGGCGCGCCCCGGCACCTTGCTGCATAGCCTGTTCGAGACCATCGACTTTCAAAGTGCCGCAGGCGAGCCGCTGGCACAGCATATCGCCACCCTGCTGGCGCAGGATGGCTTCGACGAAAGCTGGGCCCAAGTGCTGCAACAGCAGGTGGAGGCGGTGCTGGATACGCCGCTTGAAACCGCGTTACTTGCAGAGAGTGGCGAACCGTTACGGCTGCGGGATCTGGTCCCCGAGCGCAAGCAGGTGGAGCTGGAGTTCTTCCTGCCCATGGGGCGGGTGACGGCACCTGCGCTGACCGCGCTTTGCCAGCAGCACGACCCCCTGTCGCGGGGCAACAAGCCGCTCAGCTTCGCCACCGTGCAGGGGATGCTCAAGGGCTTTATCGACCTGGTGTTCGAGTGGCAGGGGCGCTGGTATCTGCTCGACTACAAATCCAACCACCTCGGCATGAGCCCGGCCGACTACAGCCGGCCGGCGCTGGAGCAGGCCATGGTGGAGCATCGCTACGACCTGCAATACCAGCTCTACTCCCTGGCGCTGCATCGGCTGCTCGCCCTGCGTCTGCCGGGCTACGACTTCGACCAGCACTTTGGCGGCGTCTTCTATCTGTTCCTGCGCGGCATGCCGCAGGGGGGGATCTTCCATACTCGCCCCAGCCGTGAGCTGGTGTTGGGGCTGGATCGGCTGTTTAGCGAGGGGGCGGCGTCCGCCTCTGCACAAGAATGGGATAACGGGGTAGAAGCATGAAGAGCGCAATCATGATCGAACGGCTCAAGGCCCTGGCGCTGGCGGGGCGCATCCGCCAGCTGGATCTGCAATTTGCCAAGCTGGTGGCCGATCTGGGCGGCGGCCCCGAGCTGGTGCTGGGGGCGGCGCTCGCCTGCTTCGAGCTGGGGCGTGGCCACGTCTGTCTGCCGCTGGAGATGTTATCTGCCGGATCCTTGCGCCCGTTCGGGCTGGATCCGGATCAGGGCCGGGATCTGCTGGCCGATCTGGCGGATCCGGCGAGCTGGCCCGCCCTGTTTGCGGCAAGCCCGCTGGTTGGCGGCGAGCAAGATGAAGGGGAAGCCCCGCGCTGGCCGCTGCGGCTCTGGCACGGCCGTCTCTACCTCACCCGCTACCACGATCACGAGCAAGGGGTGGCCCGCCATCTGCGAGCCTTGAGTGAGCGCGCCGAATGGCCGGAGATTGCCCCGGCCCTGTCGCGCCTCTTTGCCCGCGACTACGGCCTGGTGTTCGCAGCCCTGCTCAAGGCCCGCCTCGCCCCCGACTTCTCGGCACGCCACTTTATCGAGAAGTACCTGGATCTGGTGTTCCCGAACGAAGTGGAGTGGCCTGCCATCGAGGCGCTGCTGGCCAGTGCTCAGGCCGCAAACGACCTGAACAAGCTGGATGCGCTGGTGCCCGAGGCGCTCTGCTGTAACGGCCAGAAGCTGGCGGCGGCCACGGCGGCGGCACGCCCCTTTGCGGTGATCTCCGGCGGTCCCGGCACCGGCAAGACCACCACGGTCGCCAAGCTCTTGGCCATTCTGGTGGAGACCGGTCTGCAAGCGGGCAAGGCCCCGGCGATCCGGCTGGTGGCCCCCACCGGCAAGGCGGCGGCGCGTCTGACCGAGAGTATCGGCTCTGCCCTGCAGGCGCTGGACTTGCCCCCTGAGTGGGTGGAGGCCATTCCCACCGAGGCGGGCACCCTGCACCGGCTGCTCGGGGTCATTCCGGGGCGCAGCCAGTTCCGCCACCACAAAGGCAACCCGCTGCACCTCGACTTGCTGGTGGTGGATGAGGCCTCCATGGTCGATCTGCCCATGATGGCACGCCTGCTCGATGCGCTGCCAAGCCATGCCCGTCTCATTCTGCTCGGCGACAAGGATCAGCTCGCCTCGGTGGAGGCGGGGGCCGTGCTCGGCGACATCTGCAGCTTTATCGAACAGGGCATCAGCCCGGCCCAGGCGGATTGGCTCTCCCGCCAGACCGGCTACCGGCTGCAGGGTAAGCCTGCTGGGGCAAGCGTGCGCGACAGCCTCTGTTTGCTCTCCAAGAGCTGGCGCTTCGATCAGCACTCCGGCATAGGCCAGCTGGCGCGCGCCTGCAATGGCGGCGATGCGGCGGCGGTGGAGGCGGTCTGGGGCATGGGATTTGGCGATATCAGCCTGCACCCCTGGGCGGGGGAGGCCTACGACGAGTTGATTGCCCAGGGGGTGGCCGGTTATGGCAGCTACCTCAAGGCGGCCCGTGCGGGGGAGGCACCCGCCGCCGTGTTCAAGGCATTCAACGGCTTCCAGATCCTCTGTGCCCTGCGCGATGGCCCGTTCGGGGTCGAGGGGCTTAACGAGCGCCTCGAACTGGCCCTGTCACGGGCCGGGCTGATTGCCCGCGATGGCGACTGGTATGCGGGCCGCCCCGTGATGGTGGTGCGCAACGACCACGGGGTCGGCCTCTACAACGGCGATATGGGGCTCTGCCTGCCCGATGAAAGT
This sequence comes from Aeromonas sp. QDB20, assembly GCF_027707805.1. NCBI lineage: Bacteria > Pseudomonadati > Pseudomonadota > Gammaproteobacteria > Aeromonadales > Aeromonadaceae > Aeromonas > Aeromonas sp. QDB20. The sequence goes on from NZ_JAPCJC010000019.1 coordinate 39,010, forward strand.
GGGCGACTCAAGGTCTGGTTCGAGCAGCCGGACGGCACCCTGCGGGCCCTCTTGCCCAGCCGGCTGCCGCCCCACGAAACCGTCTACGCCATGACCATCCACAAATCCCAGGGCTCGGAGTTTGCCCATACAGTGCTGGTACTACCGGACAACCCCAGCCCGCTGTTGACCCGCGAGCTGGTCTATACCGGCATCACCCGCGCCAAGGCGCGCCTCGATCTCTACGGCGATCGCGCCCTGTTGGCACAGGCGGTGCGGAAAAAGACCGAGCGTTATTCGGGATTGGCGGAGAGATTGGGGGAGTGATTGATTGGATGGCGGTAAAGGGATTTACCGCCATGGGAAAAGAAATTTGCTGCATATTGTCATGAATCGATTCTGATTAGAGGTGATTGATGAAGGATTTACTTAAGTCATTGAAAGATAATGCAACATCTAGACTAAACAATCCTATTATCGGCGCGTTCGTCTTGTCTTGGATGTTTTTGAATATAAATGGAGTGGCTAGGTTTATATTGGAAAGTAACCAAGGGAAGCTTGACATTATAAAGAACAAAAGCTGGGGGGTTACAGATGATCTGTTAATCCCATTTCTAGTATCTGTCGGATATTTGGTAATACTTCCAGTTTTAAATACGATCTACAGCTTTATACATGATAATTGCATTGATAAAATTAGAGATGAAAATAGCAATAGAGCGCAGAAAGACGCCTTTGTTAGAAGAAAGGAGACCGTGTGTGCAAAAATTGAGTCAACTGATAAATATGTTGTTAAGTTAAAAGAAAAAGAATTAGAGTTATGGGCAGGTCAAAAATTAGAGCTCATTCGTGAAATAATAAATCTTAAGGATAAGTATGCGAAATTGCTTTCTGATTTCGAACTTAAATCGAAAGAGTTTCGCGCTGATAATAATAAGTTAAGTCTTTCTGTTGCACAACTGGAACATACCAATCAACGATTGTCAGCGCAAGATTCAGAACAAAGAGATTATATTGGGAGAGTTGTTGCCAATCTAGACAAGGCATTGAATTCACTGGAAAATAAAATTGTAAGCGATAAAAGATTTGATGAGATAGAAAAAATTAGAAATGAAATATCCGATGTTAGAAATAAATTTTATTTATGGGATGGTGATATTCCATTCTGATTTTTTCATGGCTTGTAGCTTCTCTCGTATGTTGGGATTCGCAGGCTCAGCACCAACCTACCGATTATGTAGGTTGTGGCTGAGCGTAGCGAAGCCCAACGTTTACCGTGTAATCTCTTTTTCCGGTCCCTCATCCCCAACCCTTCTCCTCCTTTTTTAATAAACGGGAGAAGGGAGGTTGGGCATCTTTTTATATCTTTCGCACCACGGGATTATCCGGCATTTGTAGGTTCGATTAGCGAAGCGTAATCGGAAAATCGCGTAACCGGATGGTCGCGTAACCTGATGAGCATCTAATTGGAGGCTCCTTTAGCCGGGATTTCGACAGACCAGATATTCGAGTGTCGAATATCCACACCCCCCAACCGCCTCTGGCTTATGGTTCGGCCTGCATATCCGGCTGGCAGCCGGGGCCCTGGGCGACCTCCTCCTTGAGCCAGTCGGTAAAGCAGCGGATCCGGGTCAGTCTGGGAGAGTCGGGATCCCAGACCAGGTGGTAGTCGTTGTCGGGGTTGTAGCTCTTGGTGAAGAGGCGGGTCAGCAGGCCGCTGGCGATCAGATCCCCCGCCAGCACGTTGCGGCTCAGGGCGACCCCCTTGCCGGAGAGCACCATGTCGATCGCCAGGCTGTTGTTGTTGACCTCGAAGCGCTTGATCCGGCTCAGGTCGAGCCGATAGCCCGACTCCTGCAGCCACTTTTCCCACGAGACTCCGGCGTAGTCGGGCCCGGAGACGATGACGGTATCGTAGAGATCCTCGATACGCTGCAGCCGCTCGGCCAGGGCCGGCGAGCAGACCGGAAAGACGCACTCCCGGATCAGCAGGCAGGAGCTCAGCTCGGGGTTGACCCGGTTGCAGTAGCGGATCGCCAGATCCATGCCACCCCGGCCTATGGGTTGCACCTGGGGATTGGCGTTGAGGCGCACTTCGACCTCGGGGTGGCGTTCGACGAAGCGCCAGAGCCTCGGCATCAGCCAGCGGCTGGCGAAGGAGGGGATGACGGTGACGTTCAGCACCCCTGCCAGCGGTTCACACTCGAGGGCGGCCATGCCCTGCTCGAATGCCGCCATGCCCTGGCTGACCCAGGGGAGCAGGCGTGCACCCCGCTCGGTCAGGCGCATGTTGCGCCCCTCGCGGACAAACAGCTTGACCCCCAGACTCTGCTCCAGTCCCCGGATCTGCTGGCTGACCGCCGCCTGGGTGATGAACAGCTCCTCGGCGGCGCGGGAATAGCTGCCGTGGCGGGCCGCCGCCTCGAAGGTGTGCAGGGCACCGATCTGGGCGATGTATAACTTGCGCTTATGTGTCTGGTTAGCTTTCATCGTTGGCCTTCCTGGCCCGGATTAATAACACTCGACGTCCAATCAAACGGCGAAATCAAGGCGAGGTTATCATGGAAACGGCAGGAAGCAATCTGATCGAAGCGATCATGAAAATATTGACCAGAAGGGCCGACAAGGCCCGCACATTCAAGCAGGAGAATATGCCAGACTGGTTGCGACACGATATGGGGCTACACGATGATGACAATCAAAAGCAGCACCATGCCAGAGACAGGATTAAATATTGAGACGCTGTTTTTGGTACCGCGTGCCAAATTAATATTTATTTTTCTGAATATGATATTGAGTGGCGCTGGTGTCACCCTGTCTGAGATATGTATGGCGCCTCAGGTGATATGATCTGGCGATTGGTAGTCCCGTATATATTTCTTCACGAGACCCGCATCAATCTGTTGCGAAGGTGGTGGCTGAACGAAGCCCAACGTTTACTGTTAAATCTCTTTTGCCTTCCCCTCATCCCCGACCCTTCTCCCGCAAGGGGAGAAGGGAGCAAATACGCTGTCCGATTACGCTTCGCTAATCGAACCTACTTGGTTGGCTATTTTTGCCATCAACCGAATCAACATGGCTGGCGATCATATCTTCGATGCTGCTTTACCCCCCCCTCTCCCGTTGGGAGAGGGCAGGGTGAGGGGAGCATTCAGGGATTAAAGGGTCAACTCCAACCGGTTGCCTTCCGGGTCGAGGAAGGTACTCTCGTAATAGCCGTCGCCGGTCCAGCGGGGGCCGTCCAGGTGTTTCACCTCGGCGCCCTTGAGCAGCTTGAGGCGGGCGGTCATCTTGTCCACCGCCTCCACGCTGCCGAGGGAGAAGGCGAGGTGGGCCAGCCCCTGCAGCGGGTGCGGCAGACTGAGATCCGCCGGAAATAGTATGGGGGTGTGCATCAGCTCCAGGCTGGCGCCCCCCTCGAAGCGCACGAAGTAGGAGCTGAATTGTTTGGCTTGATTGTGGTAGCGCTCATTGGCCTGCCCGCCAAACAGGGTGCAGTAGAATGTTGTGAGCGCCTCCAGATCCTGCGCCCAGATGGCGACGTGATGGATATGCATGGCTGATCTCCTGTGACTTGATGCCCTTAATGCTATGCTGGGGCCTGCCCCTTCGACATGGCTGAGTCCGTCCTGATGATGTCTGAAACTGCCAACACCGAGCTTATCGATGTCTCCCCCGACTGCCGCGAGCAGATCTGCTGTGACAGCCTGCTGCCGGCCCTCGCGCAGGAGCAGGTGTGGCTGGCGGGCTATTCCCGCCTCAAGACCCGCTACCGCATCGCGCGCCGCTTTGCCGATATGCACTGCTTCTTGCTGACCTTGGGGGGCGAGGGGGAGGTGCAGGTGGGCGATCGCATGGCGCGGCTGCAGGTCGGGGAGTGGGCGCTGCTCCCTGCTGGGGAGCCGCTCTGCTACCAGCTTAGTGAGCAGTTGAGAGAGCAGCTTAGTGAACAGCCGAGCGAGCCGTTGAGCCAGCAGCCGAGTGAGTGGGAGCTGGTGTGGCTGCTGCTGCACAAGGACTCCCCCTGGGATGCCTTCGCCAGCCAATCCCGGCTGGGTTGCACCTCTCAGCAGGCCACCCTGCTGCGCACCGTCGAGAACCTCTATGCGGAGCAGGAGCGCCATCAGGACCCGCTGCTCAGCGCCCTGCTGGTGGAGCAGCTCGGCTTCTATCTGCGCCGTCTGTTGCAGAAGGGGGAGGGGCAGCGGCGCGGCGAGCGGCTGGCGCTGCGCCTCGAGCTGCTGCTCAAGGAGGCGCTGGCCGAGCCCTGGGACATAGCGCGCATGGCTGGCGCCCTGCATCTCTCCGAACGTCAACTCTACCGGCTCTGCCAGCAGCACTTCGCGCTGGCACCCATGGCGCTGCTGCAACGGCTGCGCTTGCAGCGGGCGGCGCTGTTGCTGGCCAGCCGGGCCGATTCGGTAAAGCTGCTGGCCGAGCAGTGTGGCTTTCGCAACGAGTACCACTTCTCCACCGCCTTCAAACGCCAGCACGGCCTGGCGCCCAGCCACTATCGCCACCGGCATCATCCCGCCTTTAAAACCGGAAAAGGCTAGTGTATTGAGTCACACTGGTTGCTACTGTTGTTCAGACGAACCTGATTGCGGCCGATAACCGGAGACGGGCCATGAGCCGGCTGGCCGCGACAGAGTTGGGTTTCATGGGAGTCGTCTCCCCATAGTCGTTTTTCTTCAATCAGATTGCATTTCCCGCAGTTGGGGGTGAGAGGGCAAGGATGGTCTCTATGCTGCAAGACAGTGACACGATCAGGATCTCGGACGTCAGCGAAGCCGTGGTGCACGGCATCCTGGCGGTGGTGAGCGACGGCATCTGGGACTGGAACGCCAACACCGGGTTCGTCTATCGCAATCCCGGCTGGTACCGGATGCTGGGCTACGAGCCCCACACCCTCGGCAACACTGTCTTCACCTGGGAGAGTGTGATCCATCCCGACGACATGGAGCAGGTGATGGCCTGCTTCGACGCCTACCTGAGCGGCGCCGCCCCCGACTACCGGGTCGAGTACCGCTGCCGCAGCCGCAGCGGCGACTACATCTGGATCGAGGATTGCGGCCGCATCATAGCCCGCAACCCGGACGGGTCAGTGGCCCGGATGATCGGCGCCCACCGCAACATCCACGCCCAGAAACTGCTGCTGGAGCAGCTGGAGCGGCGCAACCACACCCTGGAGCAGCAGATCGCCTTGCGCACCGCCGAGCTGGTGCGGCTCAACGAGGCGCTGCAGCAGAAGGCGGAGGAGAATCGCCAGCTGGCGGAGACCGACGCCCTGACCGGTGCCGCCAGTCGCTACCGGCTGGAGCGCACCATTCGGCAGGAGTGCGAGCGGGCCAAGCGTTTTCAGCAACCCTTCTCCGTCATCGCCATGGACGTGGACGACTTCAAGCAGATCAACGACAGCCACGGCCACCAGGCGGGGGATCAGACCCTGATCAGCATAGTGGCGCTGGTGCGCAGCCACATTCGCGAAATAGACCTGATTGCCCGCTGGGGCGGGGACGAGTTCATGGTGGTGCTGCCCAATACCGGCCTGGCCGATGGCTGGCGGGTGGCCGACAAGCTGCGGCAGTTGCTGATGGCGACGCCGGTGTGCGAGCACTTCCCCATCACCATGAGCTTCGGGCTGGCCGAGTACCGGCCGGACGAGAGCATGGGTCAGCTGATGGTCAGAATGGATCGGGCCCTCTATCAGGCCAAGCAGACGGGCAAAAACCAGATCTGCCAGTAGCCGGCCGCCCCGCCAGGCCGCCGGCTGCCGAATGGTGCTAATCCTCCCCCCCGAATGCGTCTTGACCGCAGCCTCATCTTGACTCCGTACGGGTACGCTGGTCTGATGCGCGCTCTTTAATCCCCGTGAGACATGAAACGATGAAAAAGAGCATCCTGGTTGCCCTGACTGCACTGCCCCTGATGGCCAACGCCGGCCTGATGGACTCCCTGACCGACACAGTGACCAGCAGCGTAACCAGCACTGCCAAAGAGATGGCCGGCACCGCCATGGACAGCGCCTCCAACGAGGCGATCAAGAAGGCGCTGGACATCAAGGAAGGCGGCTCCAACAAGCAGGCCATCAAAGAGAAGCTGGGCGCACCGGCCAGCACCAAGACCGAAGCCGGTCTGGAAGTGTGGACCTATGATCTGGGCGCCCTGAACAAGGTCTCCCCCATGCTGGCTGAGACCTCCAAGAGCCTGTTCAAGGAGTCCGAAGTGGCCCAGAAAACCGTGCTCATCAAGTTTGAAGGCGAAACCGTCAAGACCCTGAACCTGGCCGACAAGACCAAGGCCTGAGTCTGAACGACGTGCATGAAAAAAGGGGCCCGCGGGCCCCTTTTTGCTGCTTTCGAATTACTGGTGCGCTTCGGCGAACTGCTTCATCGCTTCGGCGTGCTTGGTCATGCCGTCGGCACGCAGATTGAGGTTTTTCACGAACTCGGCCTTCTTGGCCGGATCTTCGAGCTTGTCGTAACGCTGCTGCAGGTTCGCCTGGATTTGCTCCGGGGTCATGTTCTGCATGCGGGCCATCTTGTCGTGGCGGCCGCCATGGTGCTTGCCGCCCATCATGCCGCTGCCGTCCATCGGGCAGTCGGTCATCATGCCGGGCTGGGCAGTGCTGACGGCTTCGCTGGCGGCATAGGCGCCAAGCGGCAGGCCAAGGATCAGGGTGGCGGTCAGCAGAGTCTTGGTCAGTTTTTTCATGGTCTATCTCCTTGCGGATTGAGTTCGGGGTCGGCTTGCTCGCCTTGACCCTGATTACACACCAGACAGGTGTCTGAACTTTGCCAGTTGAAGCCTATTTTGTAGCAGAGTGTGACACCATGACCCTGTACCGGGCATTGACCGGGCCCATGCTGGGCGGGCAATAAAAATACCCCGTCAGCGTTGGTCGCTGGCGGGGTATTTTTCCGGATGGGCGGGCTTAGCGCTGGCGACCGCTACCGACGCTGTAGGGCATCCGATAGCTGCTGCTCTCACCATCCAGGCTGAGGGTCAGGTCACCCTGGGCCCGCATCGGCAGGCGTACCTGCTGCATGCCGTTCAGCCGGGCGGGGACCCGCTTGATCAGATCGCCGGCGGCATTGTGGACCTCCAGGGTCGGATGGGCATCGCCGCTGCTGGCGGTGTCGTGCCAGTTGACGAACAGCAGGCCGGGGGCAACGCTGACGTCGGCCGGCAGGGCGGCCTGGGCCAGCCCGGTGTGGGCCAGTCCGGCCAGCATGAACAGGGCCATGGTCTTGTTGATCATGAGTCGATTCTCCTTGATGAGATGCCGCAGGGGCGGCGGGAAGGTCAGGGTGCGCACCGGAGGGGGCGCATCATGACGAAGGGGGCTCGGTCGCCTGGTCGGCGGGCACGCCGGTATCGTCTGCTGCCGCGTCGACGGCGCCGGCTTGCACCGGGTCGGTCTGGCCGGATGTGCGCCTTGCCTGTCTGGCAAGGGCTTCGCTGGCGGCAAAGGCCAGCAGCAAGGGGGTGGTGAGGGCCAGCATGGCCTGTCTGCTCCTGCAACCGATGGGGTGGTCACAGTAAACAGCCGGTCTGTGTCTCAACTTTGCCGAGCGGCCGCTTTTTTGTAGCAGAGTGTGGCATCTTGCTGATCTGGCACACTTTGACACAAACCGCCCGGCGGATTTTCGTATACTCGTGCCAGCTCTAACAGGAGGTCCCCATGAATCAAAACAGCACCCACATTCTGGTGGTCGACGATCACAGCGAGATCCGCGATCTGCTGAAGCGCTTTCTGGAACAGCACGGCCTGCGGGTCAGCTGTGCCCGCGATGGCAAGGAGATGAAGCGGTTGCTGGAGGAGCGGGAGTTCGATCTGCTGGTGCTGGATCTGATGATGCCGGGGGAGGATGGCCTGACCCTCTGCCGCGAGCTGCGGGCCAAGTCCAGCCTGCCCATCATCATGCTTACCGCCATGGGGGAGGAGACCGATCGCATCATAGGGCTGGAGATGGGGGCCGATGACTACCTCGCCAAGCCGTTCAATCCGCGCGAGCTGCTGGCCCGCATCAAAGCGGTGATGCGCCGCACCCAGGTCGAGCCGCAGCCGGTGGCCGAGGCCTTGACCCGGGATCTGCGCTTCGATCGCTGGCTGCTCGACATCAACCGGCGCGAGCTGGTGGATGAGGAAGGGGTGGGGCTGAGCCTCTCCACCGCCGAATTCGACTTGCTGCGGGTCTTTCTGGAGCGCCCGCAGCGGGTGCTGAGCCGGGATCAGCTGCTGGATCTGGCCCGTGGCCGCGAGGCGGTGGCGTTCGACCGTGCCATCGACACCTTGGTGAGCCGGCTGCGGCGCAAGCTGGAGCGGGATCCCAAGAATCCGGAGCTTATCAAGACCATCTGGGGCGGCGGTTACCTGTTCGCCGCCGATGTGACTCAGGTATAAGGCGGTGGGGATGTTAAGACGCGGCTGGTCGAAGCTGTGGCCCAAGGGGCTGACCGGCCAGATCATCCTGGTGGCGCTGGCCGGGCTGGTGCTGATCCAGCTGCTCAGCATCCAGATCTATCGCACGGATCGGGAGGAGGCGCTCGGCTACGTCAACAGCCGCAACGCCATGCAGCGCATCGTCTCGGTGGTGCGGCTGCTGGCCCTCTCGCCCCCCTCCCTCTATGACGAGATCCTCAAGGCGAGCCGCAGCGAGACCCTGCTGCTGCGCATCGCCGACGAGCCGCTGCAGCCGGACAACCGCAGTCCCCGCTTCGAGCAGCTGGTGCGCTCCCGGTTGGGTTACCCCTCGACCCTGATGGTGGAGATCAGCGCCGAGCTCAAGCAGGATGCCCAGCGCAGCCGGGCCTGGCAGCACCACAACCGGATGATGAAGGACCGCAAGGGGGTGCCGCCACCGCAGGACATGCGGCTGTATGGCTCCATCCAGCTGCCGCGCGGCGGCTGGCTGCAGTTCAGCTCGCTGGTGGACAAGGAGTCGGCCAGCTGGTCCTGGCAGACCACCTTCAACCTGATGCTGGTGGCGAGCCTGGTGATCGGCATGATGATCTGGCTGTTCCGTCGTGCCACCCGGCCGCTCAAGCAGCTGGCCGCCAACGCGGACCGGCTCGGCCGCGGCGAGGACATAGAGCCGCTGCGGGAAGAGGGGCCGACCGAGGTGCGCGAGTCCATCCAGGCCTTCAACCGCATGCACACCCGGCTCGATCGCTTCGTGCAGGACCGTACCCGCATGCTGGCGGCCATCTCCCACGATCTGCGTACCCCCATCACCAGCCTGCGGCTGCGCACCGAATTCCTGGACGAGGGAGAGGACAAGGAGCGGATCCAGCAGACCCTGCAACAGATGGAGCAGATGCTGGCGGCCACCCTCAGCTTCGCCCGGGAGGAGGGGCAGCAGGAGGCGACCCGGGAGCTGGACCTGGTCAGCCTGCTGGAGAGCCTGTGCGACGACTATGCCGACACAGGTCAGCCGGTTACCTGCCTGGCAGAGGGCAAGCAGGTCTACGCCTGCCGCGCCAACACCCTGCGCCGGGTGCTGCAAAACCTCATCGGCAACGCCATCAAGTACGCCGGCAGTGCTGAGGTGTCGCTGGAACGCACCGACAGCGAGCTGGTGATCCGGGTCTGCGATCAGGGGCCCGGCATCGATCCGGCCCGGCTGGAGGATGTGTTCAAGCCGTTCGTGCGTCTCGACGAGGCCCGCAACACCGAATCCGGCAGCGTGGGGCTGGGGCTCTCCATCGCCCGCACCCTGGTGCACCAGCACGGGGGCGAGCTGACCCTGCACAACCGGGAGCAGGGCGGGCTGGAGGCTCGCATCAGCCTGCCGCTGTGAGGGGCGAACGAGTCGATGGAAAGGGCGCCAGCGGGCGCCCTGTTCGTCTTTGGTCTTGCACTGGTCCGGCCGGCATCACGCTCGTTTCATACTCGCTCATGCTTGTTCTCCTATGCTGAAGATGGTGATAATCGATGGCCGCGCAGACGGCCAAACAGCAGGGTCGGTACAGGGATGGCAGGTGAGTCGGGAGTCAGGTGGCGAGTCGGATACGGGTGGTTGCTGCTGCTCTGTGCGCTGGTATTGCCGGCATGGGCGAACACAGCGCCCAAACCGCTCATCGTGGCCAACTCCAAGGCCTGGCAGCCCTTCTCCTATCTCAATGAAGCGGGTCAGCCCGATGGCCTGTTGATCGATCTGTGGCGCGAGTATGGCCGCGTCACCGGTCGCCCCATCCAGTTCAAGCTGGTGGACTGGCAGAGCTCGCTGGATCTGGTTCGCAACGGCCAGGCCGATGTCCATGGTGGCCTGCTCTGGTCGCCGGAGCGCAATATGGTCTACGACTATGGCCAGGCCCTCTCCCACCTCGACGCCCAGCTCTTCTTCGCCAACTCCCTGCGCGGTTCGGACGTGAACTACTACCTGCTGCACGAGAGCGTTGGGGTGGTGGCGGGAGGGTTCGAGGAGTACTACGCCCGCAAGAACTTCCCGCGCACCCGGCTGCGCACCTTCGATGACAACGACGCCATGCTGCGGGCTGCCTTGAACGGCGAACTGGAAGCCTTCATCGCTGACCTGCAGGTGGCCAACTTCTACATCTACACCGCGGCGGATCCCACCCGCTTCATCCCGGTGCGCCACCTCTACAGCGATGACGTCCGCTTTGCCGTCGCCAAGGGCAATCAGGCGCTGCTGCAGGAGCTGGAGCAGGGTTTCGCCCGCATCGGCGAGGCGGATCGGGAGCGGATCATCCGCAAGTGGATGCATATCGAGACCGTCTACCCGGCTCATCTCTGGCCCTGGCTGCTGGCCGTCGGCGGCCTGGTGCTGATGGCCTACATCATCCAGCTGCGGCGGGCGGTGGCGAGCCGTACCGCCGAGCTTATCCAGGCCAACGCCAGGCTGGAGCGCCTCGCCAGCACCGACTCCATGACCGGCATCCTCAATCGGCGCGCCTTCTTGCCGCTGCTGGAGCAACGACTGGCCAGCGGCGAGCCGTGTGCCCTGCTGCTGTTCGATCTCGATCGCTTCAAGGGGATCAACGATCACTTCGGGCACGGGGTCGGCGACGAGGTACTGTCGGCCATGGTGGAGCGCGTGCAGCGGGTGTTGCCCGCCAGCGCCCTGTTCGCCCGCATCGGCGGCGAGGAGTTCTGCATCAGTCTGCTGGTGGTCGACATGGCAACGCTGCAGCAGTGGGCCGAGCGGATCGGGCGGGAGGTCAATGGCCGCAAGCTGTCGACCAGCGCCGGGGAGCTTGGCATCTCCATCAGCACGGGGGCGGTGTGGGTGCCGGCCGAGGTGAGGGCAGAGGGCCGACGAGTGCTGCTGCAGGCGGATCAGCTGATGTATGGCGCCAAGTCGCTGGGGCGCAACACCTGGCAGGCGGCAAGCTATGTGAAAGAGGGGGCAGACGAGGCGGGGCAATAAAGAACCGCCGCCCAGGGTGGGCGGCGGTGAGTCATCAGAAGTTGTAGGTCATGCCCAGGGTGTAGCGGCGACCATCCAGCACTGTGCCGAAGCTGCTGTAGTCCACCGTCTTGTCGAACAGGTTGTAGACGCCTGCGGTGACGTTCAGATGTTCGTTGGCCTTGTAGACCAGACCCGTGTCGAAGAAGGTGTAGGAAGGGGTGCCGTCGGCCATTCTGACCCGGCTCAGGTAGTCCGAGGTCTTGCTGCGGAAGTTGACCCGTGACCAGAGGCTGACGTCATCGGTACTCTTCCAGTCGACCGTGGTGTTGAACATGTGGCGCGGCATCTGGTTAAGCGCCTTGCCCTCGTTCGGACCGCTCTTCTGCTCGGACTGGGTGAAGGTGTAGCTGGAGGCCAGCGACCACTTTTCGTTGATGGCCCAGTTGGCCGTGCCTTCCACCCCGCGCATGTTCGCCTTGTCGACGTTGATGCGGTCGCTGATGAAGTCATAGGTGTGACCGTTCAGGGTGCAGGAGGGGTCATTCTTGCTGGTGCAGCGGCGGATCTCGGAGATCTTGTCCTCGAAGTCGGTATTGAACAGGGTCAGCCCTGTGCTCAGCCCCTCCTGACCATCCCACAGCAGGGCGATCTCCTGGCTCACACTGGTTTCCGGTTTGAGCTGCGGGTTGCCGACCAGCATGCCGTCCTGGGTGCCGCCGCCGGTGGCCTGGCCCCAGTTGGCGGCCGACATGCGCAGATCCGGTGAGCGGTAGCCGGTGGAGACGCCACCCTTCAGGGTCCAGAATTCGGCCGGGTGCCAGACCCCGTACAGACGTGGGCTCCAGTGGGTGCCGTAGTTCTGGTCACGGTCCATCCGCACGCCGCCGGTGAGGGCGAAGCTGTCGGTCAGCGACCACTCGTCTTCCACGAACAGGGCCCAGCTCCAGCGGGTCAGCTGATTGGCACGGTTGGCCACGTTGAGCTGGTTGCCCTCATCCTGCAGATCCTCGTGACGGTATTGACCGCCCACGCTCAGGTAGTGAGCCCCCAGTTCGAACTGGGTATGGGTGTCGGCGATGGTGTTGATGAGCTTCATCTGACGGCCGGGGTTGGTGTTCTCTTCCCGCTGTAGGTAGCTGGTGGAAGAGCCGAAGTCATAACGGCCGTCGTGGGTGATGGCGTAGTTGGTGCGCCCGTAGGTGTTCAGGCTGGGCTTGGCCTTGGCTGCCAGAGAGTCGCCCGGTGTGCGGTTGCGATCCTGCAGACCGCGGCTGGCCTCGAAGTCAAAGCGGTTGTGCTCGTCCGGCGTCAGGCTGAACACCACAGTGCCGCTGCGCATCTCCTGTTCGGCGAACCCGTTCTGGAACTGATCCTCGCCGCGGTGGGAGAGCAGACCGTTCACTCGCACCCCCAGCAGACCATCCACCAGGGCGCCAGCGGTGTAGGCGTTGCTCTGGAAGATGTTGCCGGAGTCCTTGTTCTCCTGGAAGGTGGAGTCGGCCTGCACCGAACCTTGCCAGGCCGTCATGCTGGCGGTCTTGCGGGTGATGATGTTGATGACCCCGCCCATGGCGTCAGAGCCGTAACGGGAGGACATGGGGCCGCGCACCACCTCGATCCGCTCGATGGCCTGCAGTGGCGGCAGCCAGCCCTGCTCGATGCCGGGACCGTCGCTGTTGGGACGGGTGCCGCGACTGTCGACCCGCTTGCCGTCGACCAGCATCAGTGTGTACTTGGAGCTCATGCCGCGAATGCTGATGTCACTGCTGCTGCCGCCGCCGGTGATCACCACCCCCGGCACGTCCTTCAGGGCGTCGGTCACGTCACGGTAGGCGCGTTTCTCCAGTTGCTCGCGCGTCACCACCGAGATGGAGGCGGCGGTGTTCTCGATCTTCTGCTGGAAGCCGGAGGCGGTCACCACCATGACCTCCTGTTCGGCGGCATGGGCGTTGGCGGCGAGGACGGCGAGAATGAGCGTGGTCAGCTTGTTGCGGTGCATTGTTATCATGTTGGCCTGAACTCTTTTTTAGTAAGAAGATGCATTCATCCTTTGGGTGAATCGATGGGGGGTCTCGCCGCATCCCGCGTGAAACCCGGACCAGGCAGGTTCAATCGAATAGTGATCCCGGCGGTCGGCAGGCATTGTAGTGATCACTGATGGCTGTGTAAATGATAATTAATCTCATTAATATTGTGCGGTTATCCTCTCGCCAGCAGAGAAGCGGAGGTATGCAAGGATGGGTGCAGGGCGGGGATGACGGGCAGGGTGAATTTGAGGCAACAAAAAACCCGCCGAAGCGGGTTTTTTCAATTCTTGCAGTGGATCCGTTCAGCCGGCAGAAGCGGGGTGAAGGTATCCCTGACTTGAATTACAGGGCAACTACGTTGGCAGCAGCCGGGCCTTTCTGGCCTTGCTCGATGGTGAACTCAACGCGCTGACCTTCTTCCAGGGTTTTGAAACCGTTGGACTGGATAGCGGAGAAGTGTACGAACACGTCTTTGCTGCCGTCAACCGGGGAGATGAAGCCAAAACCTTTTTCGGAGTTGAAGAATTTTACGGTACCAGTCACTTTGGACATAATAATTACTCTCAAATTTAGTGTTTGAAATGCCATCAGATGGCAAGTTTTGATTTTTCGTCAGCAATACGTAGGGGAAGCACTAAAGAAGGAGAATTATTCGTCAAGCATCATCGAAATAACACTTGCACTAATCACTGCTTTACTAAAATGACTGCCTAACATAATCAGGACTGAACTGCCGAACTATCGCTGTCGATTAGAACACGCACGCTTTGTTAAAGCAAACTTTATCTCTCAGTTGGTACCCTGTGCCGGATGACTGGATTTTCAGGACGATTTTACCTTTTATATCAATAGCATGAATATCCATTTCAGGTGCTTTTCGGGTTGTGGTGAATCCCTTTGTGCGCAGAAAAAATGAGATAAAGGGTCATGCGAGTCGACAGATAATGTCACGTCAAGGGTCAGAACCTTCCCCTTCCATCATGAAAAAGCCAGCCCGTCGACAGGGCGTGGGCTGGCTGCATTCTGTTGAAACGGCATGATCAAGGCTTCTTTCGAAAGCGATTGCTGACGGAGTCAACCCAGCTGAATGTCTCGGGCAGTGCCTGATTGGCGGCCCGTTCCTTGGCCTTGTCCCTTGCGAGCTGTGCCGCCGCTTTCGCGGCCGCCGCCCGGTCGGCGACCACCTTGAGCCGGCCTTCCTCGCGTATGCGATTGCGCTCGGCATTGGTCAATGGGTGGTCCGCGTTGGCCTGTGCTTTTTGCAGCAGCAGGGTGATCCCGGCCTTTTCGGCGTCGGTGAGATCCTTCATTTCCAGCTTTTTCACGGCGTGTACCTGATGACGGGGAGGGAACACCCTACCACGTCACCTGGCTGTTTATTGTGCTGTCGATGGCATTCCCGATGATTTCCCCGGTTGGACTAGGCGTGACCGGTTGGTTCGACATGGATCAGCACGATGGCGTGGGGCAGATGGCGCTGGATCCCCTGCTCTATGCGGTCACAGATAGCGTGGGAGTGCTCGATGCTCATCTCCTTGGGCAGTGTCAGGTGGAAGTCGATATGGCGACGACGCCCCGCCTGACGGCTGCGCAGGTCGTGGAAGCCGCCGTGCTCAGGGCAACACTCCTCGATCACTTGGGTGGTGATGGCCAGCTCCTCCTCGCTCATGCTGTGATCCAGCAGGGGCTGGAAGGCCTGGTTGAGCATGGCGATGGCTTCTCTGAGGATGAAGAGCGCGACCCCGATGGCGACGAGGGGATCCAGCAGATAGAGGTTGTAGCCCAGCGCAGAGGCGATCCAGATGCCGAGCAGACCGGCAGCCACCCCGAGCGAGGTCAGCACATCCGCCTTCAGATGCAGGGCATCGGCGGCCAGCGCCACCGACTCTTCCTCCTTGGCGACCCGGTAGAGATAGGCGGAGACGCCGCTGTTGACCAGCGCCGACAACAGCATGACCAGCACGCCGAGTCCGACGCCTTCGATGGGAGTGGGGGTGATCAGCTTGCCGACGGCCTCGAAGATGATCCAGCCGGCGGCCAGCAGGATCAGCAGCGCTTCGATCACGCCGGAGACATTCTCTATCTTGTCGTGGCCATAGGGGTGGCGCGGGTCGGGTGGAATATCCGACTTGCGCACGGCCACCAGCGCGATCAGGGCGGCCACCAGATCCATGGCCGAGTGGATGGCTTCGGAGATGATGCTGACGGAACCGCTCAGTATGCCGGCAATTATCTTCATGACAATCAGGCTGATATTGGAGCAAACCGAGACCAAGGCGGCTCTGGTTTTTCTGGTCATGGGATATCCCTATTCTCGATGAAATAGTTTGAAAATAAGGCCTGATAATATCAGCTTGCGTTAATAATGACTTCTTGAGGTTGTAACTTTTTGTTTCCGGCGATAGTGAGAATGCTTATCCAAATTAACACTGCTCGTTTAAATAATAGTTATTTTGGTTTTTGGTGATTTATTTCAGGTGGTCACCAAATAATATTGATAATCGCTACTTTATAAGGCTTCCAGTGTTTTTACGGCCGTTCCTTCCCCGCCCAGGAGTGCCTGACGGGGGTCATCGGCCCCGGTTTGGCGCGGCGTGACGGATGAGGGTGGATTCTTGCGCAAGATTGGGGGTATGCTGGATTGAGTGCGATCCTGGGATCGTCACTGAAAGCGTACTGTAGTCTACGATTCGGATGGCATGCTGGAACTTGGGTTCCAACTGTCTGGGTAACATTTTTGGAGTTTGATGATGAGTAACAAAGAACATCACAACGGCAAAGATGCCAAGAAAAAACCGCAGATGTCACTGAAAGAGAAGCGCGAAGCCAAACGTCAGAAAGCAGAACTGAAAAACGGCAGCGCGATGAAGTAACGCTCCCCATGCTGTAGTTCCTTTGGAGCCAGTAACAAAAAGCCAGCCTGTTTCGGGCTGGCTTTTATGTTTTTGGCGTGGGCTCAGGGGGTGGCGCCGTAGCTGGCAAATATCCGTTCGTAGCGGCCATCGGCCCGCATCTTGCCGAGCTGGCGATCGAACCAGCGTTGCTGCACGGCCTGGCGAAAGGCGAAATGGTAGTGGGTGGGGGCGAACAGATCATATTGTCTGACCCGGCTGGGGGCATAGAGCTCGGCGCCATACTTGCTGGTGGCCAGTTGCGCCAGATAGTAATAGAACACCCGTTGCTCCAGGATCACCGCATCCACCCGCCCCAGCATCAGTCTGTGCACCTGTCCCTGCTGCTTGGCGACCTCCTCGTAACGGGGATTCTGGTCGGCCATGCTGGCGAAGGCTCCCCCCAATACCTGGCGTGCCCGCTGAAAGGCGCTGACCCTCAGCTCTTTCATGTCGTCCAGCGTGGCGATGTGGGTCTTGCTCAGGGTGAACACCCGGTTGTGAAAGGCGATGACAGGTTGCGACAGGAAGACGTTGTCCAGCATCCCGGGTTTGACGTTGATGATGGCATCGAGCCTGCCGGACTCCAGCATGCGAAAGGTGCGCTCCAGCGGCAGATATTCGAAGCTGGGCTCGTAGCCGCTGCCACGAAAGGCTTCCCGCAGCAGATCGAGCTCGATGCCGCGTCCCTCTTCCTCAATCACATAGGGGGGAATGGCGAAACTGACCCCCACCCGCAGTGGCTCGCCGGCCAGCAAGAGGGGAGAGTGAAACAGCACGGCAAGGCTTGCCGCGAGCAGCAGGATACGAGACAAAAAACCCATGCGTTCTCTCTGACAAACGAATTGCCCTGATGATAAACCCTGGGCGGGCGACAGGGGGAGCAGGGTCGGCGACTCTGGTCGGGGGAGCCGGCTTGCGTGCCGCGCCTGCGTCAATAACGGGTAAAAAAAGGCCCTGCGTGAACAGGGCCCTCTGAACTGTGAGCTTCCCTTAAAAAGGGATGTCGTCGTCGAAATCCATCGGCGGCTCGTTGTATACCGGCGGAGCGGATTGCGGCTGCTGGGCCGGACGGCCATAACCACCTTGCTGTTGCTGCATGTTCTGCTGCGGAGCCGGGCGGGACTGGTTCATCGGCTGCTGGGACTGCATGCCCTGTTGCGGCTGACCCCAGTTGCCCTGGGACTGACCGCCCATGCCCTGACCGGCGCCTTGCGGACGGCCACCCAGCATCTGCATCACGCCGCTGAAACCATCGACCAGTACTTCGGTGGTGTAACGCTCCTGGCCGCTCTGATCCTGCCACTTGCGGGTCTGCAGCTTGCCTTCCACATAGACCTGGGAACCCTTCTTCAGGTACTCGCCTGCCACTTCGGCCAGCTTGCCCATGAAGACCACTCGGTGCCACTCGGTACGCTCTTTCTGCTCACCGGTCTGCTTGTCGCGCCAGGTGTCGGAGGTGGCCAGGGTGATGTTGGTCACGGCACCGCCGCTCGGCATGTAGCGCACTTCCGGGTCTTGCCCCAGGTTACCGATCAGAATGACTTTGTTGATGCCTCGACTGGCCATAATCTCTCTTCCACCCTTTGTATTCCGGCCAGGCCATATGCCCGGACCAATTCAACATTTCGTTTGTTTTCTGCGAGATACGCAAGAACGCCGCAGGCGCTTGCGACTCATGTGATGACTGAACCCGGGTTGGCTAGCCTGTCGACTGCCATGCCGTTTCCAGATTTTGCCCGCAATAGTAACAGTTTTTGGGGAGAAAGACGTCTTCTTCATCGCCAGCTTCTCCGGACCGAGGGGTTAACTTACACGAGGCGGGCCTTGGCCAGCAAGTGAGCCGCAGAGGGGGACGCCTAGCATCGAAACCCGGTCGCGAAAAGTGAATTAGATGACGCTGCGACAGCCCCTGTCTGCCAGGATGCCAGCATTCCACCCAAATGGGGGGGGGCTGCTAGTTATTTGTATTGCTTGGAAAATTGGTGAGTTTCAAAGGAGGCGCATCGCCGTCTAATACTTTTTTAATGCTGCACCCCACGGGGGGCTTGGTACTCTCTGCTGCCGAAAAAAACCATGGCCGCAATGTTCAAGGACCAGCCTTTCATGAGCACCCCATATCCCATCGTACTGGTAACCGAAAACAATGTGCAGGCAACCAGTTTCCAGAGCTATCTGGCCGAGCAGCTGGCACTGCCCATTGTGCTGGTAAGCACCCTGGAGGAGCTGCCGCAACCGGACGAGCTCGAGCCTCGTCCGCTGTTTCTGGTCGATCTGGACTACCTCAAGTCGAGCCAGCAGGCAGGATGGCCGCGGGAGATCTCCAGCCGCTTCGGGGAGGCCAATACGGTGCTGCTCAATGCCCCGACCAGCACCGATCGGGAATTGCTGCTGATGTGGCCCCATACCAGCGGACTCTTCTTCTGTCAGGATCCGCTGGATCGGCTGGTGCTCGGCATTCGCAAGGTGCTGGAGGGGGAGTACTGGATCCCGCGCCACCTGCTGTGCGATCTGGTCAACTACTACCGCAAGGGTGGGGAACATCACCTGCGCAACCAGACGCTGCTGACCGTGCGCGAGCAGGAGATCATCCGCTATCTGATGACGGGCGCCTCCAATACCGAGATCGCCGACAGCCTGTTCGTGAGCGAGCACACCATCAAGTCCCACCTCTATAACGTCTTCAAGAAATTGAACGTGAAGAACCGCTTGCAGGCGGTGAGCTGGGCCAAGGAATATCTCTGAAATCGATGGGGATGATGGATAAAACCTGTCTATTCATCCAGTAGTCTCTATGCCATACTGACTCGCTCAGGTTTCCGTATCGAGCGTGCAACAAGATGGAAAAGATCGTGGTCCGGGGTGCTCGCACCCACAACCTCAAGAACATCAATCTGACCCTGCCCCGCGACAAGCTGATCGTGGTCACCGGCCTCTCCGGTTCGGGCAAATCCTCTCTGGCGTTCGATACCCTCTATGCCGAGGGGCAGCGCCGCTATGTGGAGTCGCTCTCCGCCTATGCCCGCCAGTTCCTCTCCCTGATGGAGAAGCCGGACGTCGACCATATCGAGGGGCTTTCGCCCGCCATCTCCATCGAGCAGAAGTCCACCTCCCACAACCCGCGCTCGACCGTCGGCACCATCACCGAAATCTACGACTACCTGCGTCTGCTGTTTGCCCGGGTCGGTGAGCCGCGCTGCCCGACCCACGCCATTCCGCTCGCCGCCCAGACCATCAGTCAGATGGTGGATCAGGTGCTGGCCCAGCCGGAGGGGAGCAAGCTGATGCTGCTGGCCCCAGTGGTGCGCGATCGCAAGGGTGAGCACACCAAGCTGCTGGAGAACCTGGCGGCCCAGGGCTACATCCGTGCCCGCATCGATGGCGAGGTGTGCGACCTGTCTGACCCTCCCGCGCTGGAGCTGCACAAGAAGCACACCATCGAGGTGGTGGTGGATCGCTTCAAGGTGCGCGATGACCTGGCCCTGCGTCTGGCCGAGTCGTTCGAGACGGCGCTGACCCTCTCCGGCGGCATCGTGCTGGTGGTACCGATGGACGGCGAGGAGGGGGTCGCTCCCATGACCTTCTCCGCCAACTTCGCCTGCCCGGAGTGCGGCTACTCCATGTCGGAGCTGGAGCCGCGCATCTTCTCCTTCAACAACCCGGCCGGAGCCTGCCCCACCTGTGACGGCCTCGGGGTGCAGCAATATTTCGATCCCGCCAAGGTGATCGGCGATCCGGCCATCAGCCTGGCCAACGGCGCCATCCGTGGCTGGGACAAGCGCAGCTTCTACTACTTCCAGATGCTCAAATCCCTCTCCGAGCACTACAAGTTCGATCTGGATACGCCCTGGGAGGATCTGCCGGTCAAGACCCAGGAGGTGATCCTGCGCGGCTCCGGTCGTACCGAGATCGAGTTTCGCTACATGAACGATCGCGGCGATGTGGTAGTGCGCAAGCACTCGTTCGAGGGGATCCTGCACAACATGGAGCGCCGCTACCGGGAGACCGAATCCAACTCGGTGCGTGAAGAGCTGGCCAAATACATCGCCAACAAATCCTGCACCAGCTGCGGTGGCAGTCGGCTGCGGGAAGAGGCTCGCCACGTCTTCGTCGACAACCGCAATCTGCCGGCCATCGCCGAGCAGTCCATCGGCGATGCGCTGGCCTTCTTCGAAGGGTTGAATCTGACCGGCCAGCGTGCCCAGATTGCCGAGAAGATCCTCAAAGAGATCGTCGAGCGGCTCGGCTTCCTGGTGAATGTGGGTCTCAACTACCTGAGCCTGTCCCGCAGTGCCGAGACTCTCTCCGGCGGCGAGGCGCAGCGGATCCGGCTGGCCAGCCAGATCGGGGCCGGTCTGGTGGGGGTGATGTACGTACTGGACGAGCCCTCCATCGGCCTGCACCAGCGGGACAACGAGCGGCTGCTCAAGACTCTGACCCACCTGCGTGATCTCGGCAACACAGTGATCGTGGTGGAACACGACGAGGACGCCATCCGCCTCGCCGACCATGTGCTCGACATCGGCCCGGGGGCCGGGGTGCACGGCGGGGCCATCGTCGCCCAGGGTACGCCGGAAGAGATCATCGCGAATCCCGAGTCGCTGACCGGTGACTACCTCTCCGGCCGCAAGCAGATCGCCATCCCGGCCGAGCGCACCCCGCTCACCGGCAAGTGGCTGAAATTGAAGGGGGCGAGCGGCAACAACCTGCGCAACGTCAACCTGGACCTGCCCATCGGGGTGATGACCTGCGTCACCGGCGTCTCCGGCTCCGGCAAGTCGACCCTGATCAATGACACCCTGTTCCGTATCGCTCACCGCGAGCTGAACAAGGCGACCGAGTCCACCCCGGCTCCCTATCGCAGCGTGGAGGGGCTGGAGCACCTGGACAAGGTGGTGGACATCGATCAGAGCCCCATCGGCCGTACCCCGCGCTCCAACCCGGCCACCTACACCGGCCTGTTCACCCCGATCCGCGAGCTGCTCTCCGGCACCCAGGAGGCGCGCTCGCGCGGCTACCAGCCGGGCCGCTTCTCTTTCAACGTGAAAGGGGGTCGCTGCGAGGCGTGTCAGGGGGACGGGGTCATCAAGGTGGAGATGCACTTCCTGCCGGACGTCTACGTGCCGTGCGACGTCTGCAAGGGCAAGCGCTACAACCGCGAGACCCTGGAGGTGAAGTACAAGGGCAAGAACATCCACGAGATCCTCGAGATGACGGTGGAAGATGCCCGCGAGTTCTTCGATCCTGTGCCGGCAGTGGCGCGCAAGCTGCAGACCCTGATGGACGTGGGCCTCTCCTATATCCGCCTCGGCCAGTCGGCCACTACCCTGTCGGGGGGCGAGGCGCAGCGGGTCAAGCTGGCGCGCGAGCTCTCCAAGCGGGATACCGGCCAGACCCTCTACATCCTGGACGAGCCCACCACAGGGCTGCACTTCCACGACATCCAGCAGCTGCTCAAGGTACTGCACCAGCTGCGGGATCGCGGCAACACCATCGTCATCATCGAGCACAACCTGGACGTCATCAAAACCGCCGACTGGATCGTCGATCTGGGGCCTGAGGGGGGCGCCGGTGGCGGCCGCATCCTGGTAACGGGGACGCCGGAACAGATCAGTCGTTGCGAGGATTCTCATACGGCCCGCTTCCTGGCACCTCTGCTGGCCAGATAAAGCGTTCAATAATTGTGACAAGGGGCCCTGGGCCCCTTGTTTTTATTGTGGTAATTCAGTGACCTCTCGGCGGGCCTATCCTCCATACTTGGGGCAAGACCCTTCCCGCTTCGCATTGCCATTCAAAGGATATTGGCGCCCATGGCTCAACCGTCCCGCTCCATCGACCATCTGCTGGCCTACTCCATGTTTCCGGTTTGGGCCGGAGCCATCCTGATGCTGCTCATCGTGATCGCACTGGCCCAGGTGCCGGCGGCGCAGCGGGTCGAGGAGCGGCGGATGGAGGAGCACCTGCAGCGGGTGATCAGGGCGGTGCAGAACGACATCGGCGCCATGAATGCCTTTACCCGGGACTGGGGGATCTGGGATCAGAGCTACCATTTTCTGGCCCACCCCAACCAGGCCTACATCAACTCCAATCTGCTGGTCGACACCCCGATGCGGGACTTTGAACTCAACGTGTTGAGTTACATGGATTTGCAGGGTTCGGAGATCTGGACCCGTACCCTGTTGCCAGACGCGCCGGACACGGATACCACCCTGTTGCCCTCCTTTCTGGACGATCTCAAGCTGCAGCTGCTGCGCGAGTCACGGCAGGCGGGCATCAGCAACCTGAGTGGCGTCAGGCGCTCCCAGTGGGGACCGCTCATCTTTTCGCTGCAGCCGGTGACCGATACCCTAGGCAGCGTCAAACCCAACGGCTATCTGCTGGCGACTCGCTGGCTGGACAAGCGCTATCTGCAGGATCTGGGGGAACGGACCGCGCTCACGCTGACCATAGCCCAGCCAAGAACGCGCGAGCATCTGGGCTCCTTCAAGCCACTTGGGCCGCATATGAGCTACCGGCTGGTCGATCTCGGGTTGCAGCAGGTCAGAGGGGAGGGGTTGCTGCTCGACAACGACGGCGAGCCTGTATTGACCCTGATCGTGGACGAGGAGCGGGACGTGTTGCTGGGGGCGATGGAGGGGGCGATCTGGACCTTCATCGGCATGCTGCTGATAAGCTTCGCCTGCATTCTGATGGCACTGGCCCGGCTGCGGGCCATCGTGCTGGGACCGATCGGCGAGCTGGTGGGGGCGCTGCACCAGTTTACCGAGAAGCAGGACGCGAGCGTGCTGCCCATCATCGACAGCAGCCAGGAGATGGCGCTGCTCAGCCGCAAATTCCGCGAGATGGCGGCCAGGATCAGCCTGCACCACAGTGCCCTGCAGGCCCACTCCTCCCGCATGGAGGTCGCCGCCTATACGGATCCACTGACTCATGCCTTCAACCGCCGTTATCTCGATGAGTGGTTGCTGAACCGCCAGGATCCGGCGGCAGGCTGGGTGCTGGTGATCCTGGATCTGGATCACTTCAAACGGGTCAACGATCGCTTCGGCCACGACATCGGCGATCTGCTGTTATGTCAGCTGGCCGAGCTGCTGCGAGGGGCGCTGGATGAGGAGGAGCCGCTGATCCGGCTGGGTGGCGAGGAGTTCATGCTGTTGCTGGCCAGAGAGGAGCCAGGGCAAGTGGCGGAACGGATCGAGCGCCTGCGCCGCAAGATCGCCGACTGCCGTTTCGGGCGGGAGGAGCTGCCGCTGCGCATGACCGTCTCGTTGGGATTCTGCGATTATCCTCTGCATGCGGAGCTGGAGGACTCTTTCTGGAGTCTGAGTTTCAAGCTGGCGGACATGGCCCTGTACCGGGCGAAACAGGAGGGCCGGGATCGCTGGCGTGGATACAGCGGCGAGCTGGGGCGGGCACAGTGGAGGTTGAGCCCGGAGCAGCTGGCGGAAGGGGAGTGGCTGTTGTGCCAGGCCTCCCACGCCAACCAGCCGGTCTAATGGGTCAGGATCAGCAGGGCCATGCCGAGCACGAAACCCAGCAAAATAAACAGAAAAGAGCCAATGCCCCAGATGGCTGCCAATATGGCTACTATTTTGTCCCTTCTGGTTTGTGGTTTCATAAAGAATTACTTACAGCCCGGCTACATGGCCCGCAAAAATACTCTTGTTGGACGAGTGAAACAACCGTTTTCAGTCGTTTTTATCCGCAATAAGATATATTGAAATTATTTCTTATTGTGGTTGGTAAGGCGGCAAACCTATCCAGTTAATTGTTTTTATTTGATATTTTTGGTGTTTTTCTCGATGCTCAGCATGGCTGGAAGCTGCTGTACACATCTATCTATTTCTTGGTAACGTTTGAGCTAAATCAATAACTCGGCATTCACATCCCTTTATAGTTTTCGGGCTTGCAACATATAAAACGAAAACTAAAAGGAATACGTGATGAAAAAGATCCTTCCTCTGATGATCGCAGCAGCGCTTGCGTCCCCCGTCGCCATGGCTCACCAGGCCGGCGATTTTCTGGTGCGTGGCGGCCTGGCTTTCGTTTCTCCGCAAACGAGCAGTGACAACGTGCTGGGTACCGGCGAGCTGGAAATCGACAGCAATATGCAGCTGGGTCTGACGCTCTCCTATCTGATCACCGACAACTGGGGTGTCGAGCTGCTGGCGGCCACGCCCTTCTCCCACTCCGTCTCCACCGCCGGTCTGGGCGAAGTGGCCAAGGTCAAGCACCTGCCGCCGACCCTGATGGCGCAGTACTACTTCGGTGATGCCAACAGCAAGGTTCGCCCCTATATCGGTGCCGGTATCAACTACACCACCTTCTTCGACGAGCAGGGCCGCGGTGCGCTGGATGGTACCGACGTGAGCGTTGACTCCTCCTGGGGCATGGCCGGTCAGGTCGGTCTGGACATGGCGATCAATGATCGCTGGTTCGTCAACGCTTCCGCCTGGATCATCGATATCGATACCGATGTGCACACCGCCGTCGGGACCATCAATACCTCCATCGATCCCATGGCCTTCATGTTTGGTGTCGGCTATCGCTTCTGATAGGACACAGGGTTGGCCTCCCCACGGGCCATTACAGCTAGCATGTCTCTTTGGCCCGGCACAGTCCGGGCCCTTTTACGTTCAGGCCACTCCCCGCCAACTGTGATCCAACCCCATATAGATCAATAAAATACCCTCGGTCTCCCCTCTATAATTCGCCCCTTGTGCCGATAGTGTCTATGTTCACGTTACCTTTCCCCCACGAGTGAGGATGTCTCCATGGGTTTATCTATTGTGCAGCGGATCATCGCCGGATTTGTGTTGATGCTGCTGCTGTTGATCCTGCTGGGTGTGATCAGCACCCTGAAGATCAGGGGCATCAACGACGGTTTGTCGCAGGTTTCCGACCGGGCAACCCCGTTGGTGATTGCGGTGGCCGGTTTGAAGGGCGCCCTGCAGGACAGCAACCGCTGGGTGCTGGTCTACCGGACCAATGAGGATGGCAGTCAGTTGCCGCAGCTGGCCAGCCAGTTCAAGGAGCAGCAAGCGCGTTTCAGCCAGCTAAGCCAGGAGATGGACAAGTTCAGCGGAGTGGCCGAGGCCGGTTCCCGCTTCCAGCAGGTCGATGCGGCGACCAAGCAGTTCTACGGCCTGGCCGAACAGGTGCTCTCCCAGCACAGCCAATGGGTCAATGCCCAGGATCGGCGCCACAAGCTGGAGATTGCCTTCATCCGGCTGGAAGACACCTACCAGTGGGCGGCCGATCTGCTGCTGCAGCAGACCGCCAGCAAGCGCTCCATGCGCAACAAGGCGGAGCTCATCACCTCGGGCATCGCGCGCGACTTGAAGAACATTCGCCGGGCCGATGCCAAGACCGACCTCAACGAACTGGAGAAGGTGCTGAGCAAGGACATCGAGATGGCGCGCAAGCGGCTTGACCGGGTGCTGGTGCCGGATGACGTGAAGCAGCGCTTCGTCTCCAACCTCGACCGGATGCAGGAGCTGGCGCTCGGCCCGCAGGGGCTGCTCGCCACCATGCGCAATGCCCAGCAGCTGGCCGCCTCGCTGCAGACCCTCAATCAGCAGCTCGACGCCAGCCTGATCAACAGCCTGGGGCTGCTCGACGAGATGGGACAGTCGGCCGGCTCCATCGCCAGCCAGAGCCGCACCACGGCGGATGATGCGGTCAGCAGTGCCAGCTTCTGGATCCTGATCGTGGCCGCCATCTCGGCTGCCGCCGCCCTCATCATCGGCTATACCACGGCGCGCAGCATTCAGCGCCCGCTGCAGATGATCAACAAGGAGCTGGATTACATGGCAGCCGGGGACATGACCCGCCGCATCAATTACCGCAGCAGCTGCGAATTCGGCGCCCTGGCCCGTTCCATCGACGTGCTGGCCGGCAAAACCGGCGAGCTGCTCTCCCAGATCAATGCCGGCTCCCGTCATCTGGTGGAGGAGGCGAGCCGCGCCGCCGAGATAAGCGAAAGGGCAGTATCCCGGGTGCAGGATCAGAAGAGCCAGACCGATCAGGTGGCCGCCGCCATCACCGAGCTGGAGGTGAGCGCCACCGAGGTGGCCCGTTCCACCGACGGCACCAAGCGGGAAGTGGATCTGGCGGATGACGAAGCCAGAACCGGCCGCCAGAAGGTGGCAACCACCCGTCGCATCACGGAACAACTGGCCGGAGCCATGGAGGAGGCCGTCGGCATCACCTACAAGCTGGGCGAATTCAGCGACAACATCGGCAGCATTCTCGACGTGATCCGCAGCATCGCCGAACAGACCAACCTGCTGGCGCTGAATGCAGCCATCGAGGCGGCGCGGGCTGGTGATGCCGGCCGCGGCTTCGCCGTGGTGGCCGACGAGGTGCGGGCGCTGGCCAACCGGACCCAGACGTCGACCGAAGAGATCCAGGCGATGATCGAAAACCTGCAGAGCTCGAGCAAGCTGGTGGTGGAGGTGATGGGACGCAGCCAGGAGCAGACCCACAGCTGTGTCGAACAGACCCGTGAGATGGATGCGGCCCTGCAGTCCATCGCCGACCGGATGAGCGCCATCAAGGCGATGGCAGATCAGGTGGCGCACGCAGCTCAGGAGCAGATCTCGGTCAGCCAGGGGGTGGCACGTCACATCTCCGGCATCGCCGAGGTGGCCTACGAGACCGAGCGGGAGGCACGGGAATCGGCCAGCAGCAGCGAGGTACTGGCGGATCTGGTGGCCAAGCAGCAGCAATTGATCGCACATTTCAAGGTTTAGGAGGGCTTATGTCTAACAAGTGGATCGGGGCCCTGAGTCTCCTGTTGTGTGGTCAGCTGATGGCCAGCGAGCTGGTGATCGAGAGCTGGCGGATAGATGACAAGGCCTTGTGGGAGCAGAAGATCATCCCTGCCTTCGAGGCCTCCCACCCGGGCATCCAGGTGAAATTCAACGGGGTGCAGAACGTCGACTACATGCCGACCCTGTGGGCCAGCCTGAAGGAGGGCAAGGCGGGGGATCTCATCACCTGCCGGCCGTTCGACGACTCCCTGGCCCTGTTCAAGGCGGGCCATCTGGCGGAGCTGACCGAGATGTCGGGGATGGAGAACTTCCCGAGCTTTGCCCAGTCACCCTGGCAGACCGACTCCGGCGCCCAGACCTTCTGCGTGCCCATGGCCTCGGTGATTCACGGCTTCTTCTACAACAAGAAGATTTTCAGCGAGCTGGGGCTGAGCGTGCCGCAGACCCGGGATGCCTTCTTTGCGGCACTGGACAAGGTGAAGGCTGATGGCCGCTATGTGCCGCTGGCCATGAGTGGCTCGGAAAGCTGGGTATCCTCCGAGCTCGGCTTTCAGAACATAGGCCCCAATTACTGGAAGGGAGAAGATGGTCGGCTGGCCTTGATCGGGGGGCAGGAGCGCTTTGACAACCCGCCCTACATCAAGGTGTTCGAGGAGCTGGCGCGCTGGCGTCCCTATCTCGGCGAAGGTGGCGAGAGCCGCGACTATGCCGCGACCAACGAGCTGTTCACCTCGGGCAAGGCCGCCTTCTACGTGGCGGGTTCCTGGGAGATCGCCCCCTTCACCGGCAAGGTGGACTTTGGCGTGATGCGCCCGCCCGTGGCGAAGCAGGGCGATGGCTGCTTCTTTACCGATCACACCGACATCGGGATGGGCATGAACCCTGCCAGCAAGAACAAGGAGGCGGCCATGGCCTTCCTGCAGTGGCTGACCACGCCCCAGTTCGCCGAGCTCTATACCAACTCGCTGCCCGGCTTCTTCTCCCTCTCCAACCACTTCTTCGAGGTCACCAACCCGGCGGCGAAGGAGATGATGGAGTGGCGGGATCAGTGCGACTCCACCATCCGGGTGGCCACCCAGATCCTCTCCCGCGGTACGCCCAAGCTGGGGGACGAGCTGGCCGAAGTGAGTCAGGCCGTGCTGCTCGGCAAGATGGAGCCCAAGGCGGCAGCCGATCGGCTGGAGCAGGGGCTGAAGGGCTGGTATCCGCCCCATCAGGGCAACAAGGTGAAAGGGGCAGATTGCCAGTGTGACGCTCCTGCCGCCGTGCCTGCGGTGTCGGCTGCAGCGGCGACCACCGAGCCTGCTGCTGCACCTGTCGCGACGCCGGTGGAGGCAGAGACACCAGCCGCCCCGGCGCCGTCAGCAACGCCTGACGCAGCGGCATCTGCGGCGGCAGCCCCGCTACCGGCGCAGTCGGCCGAGGTGGAGCAGGCGCTCTCCAATGAGCTGGAAACGCCGCAGCAATAGCTGCCGGCAGATACACCACGGGAGGCATCAGCCTCCCGTTTTCTTTGCTGCCTGTGCTCTGATTCATTGCTCCGTACGGGGCCAGCGGCAGAGACTGCCGATGCGGGCCACCGGGGCAAAGCCGAGCGAGCGATAGACCCGCTGGGCGTGATAGTGCTCGTCGGCCACTATGATGAGCCGGTCGACCCGCGTCAGCCCGTGCCGGGCAACCTGGCTCAGCAGCTGGCGGCACAATCCCTGATTGCGCCATGCCTGCCGGGTGCGTACCAGCTGGAAGCGACCCAGGGTGTCGGTGAAGAAGAGACCGCAACTGGCGACCAGCTGCTCCTGCTGCCAGATCCCCCACCACTGACCCAGCCCGTCCCCGATCATCGCCTCATACAACTGGCGTCGTGACTGCAGATAGGGCAGGTAGCTCTCTTTCGAGTGGGCGGGATCCCGCTCCTCCAGTTCAAAGGCCAGCCACTCGTCCCAGTCGGTCGGGGTAAAGGGGCGCGCAGCCACCGTCGCGGTTGGCGGTTGCCAGTCGGTGGCCTCCAGCGCCAGTACCACGCACTCCATGTACTGGTATCCCGCCGCTACGAAGCCAGCGACCCGGCTGTTCTGACCGGCCGCGAGAGGCCACTGGAAGGTGCGGTGTCTGACCCGGGGATCCTGCCCGATCAGCTTGTCGAAACTGGCCTCGAGCCAGCCCTTGTCGTGATCGCTAGGGGGAAAGGGGAGCAACAGATAGTTGCCGAAGTAGTAATCGGGAGCATCGGGAGTGCGCACGGCCCAGAACTGCTCATGGTCGACCACGTTGCCCTGATAGCGATCGAACAGCAAGTCGGTGGCAAAGCCGGGGTGGGTGTCCATGATGATGCTCCTGCAAATGGTTCAATTGGTTATCGGCAGGAAGGGGAAGAGGTTGAAAAGGGGCCGGAGAAACCTCCGGCCAAACAATCACACGCAGATTCAGAACGTCCAGGACGATCTGCGTTCATCATAACGCGACTCGCCGGATTTTGGGATGGGGTGCCAATCGTTACTTTGGCTTTATTGCCAAATAAAAATCGGCGGCCTTCATCTCGCTGTAAAACAGTGTTGACTTTGTGCCATTTTCTCATAAAGATAGAAAGACGTTTAGACGTCCAAACATCCGTTTTGACGTAGAGAAATGGATTGCAGGGCAGGGAGAGAGCAGATGGGATTTCACAGCGCACGTCAGGTTGAGGCACTCAACCAGAGTCTGGCAGATTTGAGTGGCGACATATCGGTCAGTTTCGAGTTTTTTCCGCCCAACAGCGAAGGGATGGAAAATACCCTGTGGCAATCCATCGAGCGCCTGAAAGTGCTGGAACCCAAATTCGTGTCGGTGACCTATGGTGCCAACTCGGGCACCCGGGATCGCACGCACAAGGTGATCAAGGACATCAAGGAGCGGACCGGTCTGATCGCTGCCCCGCACCTGACCTGTATTGACGCCAGCCGCGACGAGCTGCGCACCATTGCTCGCGACTACTGGAACAGCGGTATCCGCCATATCGTGGCGCTGCGCGGCGACCTGCCCCAGGGGCTGGAAAAGCCGGAGATGTATGCCACCGACCTGGTAGCCCTGCTCAAGGCCGAAGCGGACTTCGATATCTCGGTGGCCGCCTACCCGGAAGGTCACCCGGAAGCGCGTAGTGCGCAGTCGGACCTGCTCAACCTGAAGCGCAAGATTGATGCCGGTGCCAACCGCGCCATTACCCAGTTCTTCTTTGATGTCGAGACCTACCTGCGCTTTCGGGATCGCTGCGCCGCCATCGGCATCGATGCGGAAATCGTGCCGGGGATCCTGCCGGTCTCCAACTACCAGACCCTGGCCAAGTTTGCCGGTTTCACCAACGTGAAGATCCCGCGCTGGATGCATCAGCGTTTCGAGGGGCTGGATGATGATCAGATGACCCGCAACATGGTGGGGGCGAGCATCGCCATCGATCAGGTACGGGTGCTGAGTCAGGAGGGGGTGAAGGATTTCCACTTCTATACCCTGAACCGCTCCGAGCTGACCTACGCCATCTGCCACACCCTGGGGGTGAGGCCGAAAGGCCAGCAGTAACGGATCGCGGGTACAAAAAAAGCCAATGAGTCGCTCATTGGCTTTTTTGTTATGGCGACCAATCAGGGTCTGGTGGGGGCGATCTCTTTGGGTTCGAGATCGATCACCGCATTGCCGGCGGCACCGGGGTACTGGTGATAGCTCTGGTCCTGCTCCAGGGTGTAGAAGGTATCCAGATAGTCATCGTTGTTGGTCATCCAGGAGTCGGGCAGCGCCTTGACGATGCGACCACCGAGATCGAGGAAGGGCAGTGCCTCAGGCACGCCGCCAGCGGTGAAGGCCAGCTTGAGGGCATCGATGAACAGACCGCTCAGCTCCTTGTAGTTGACGTTGTCGTCCTGCTCCATCATGACGATGTCGACGGCACCCCAGCGATAGCGATCCCAGTAAACCAGGATCTGGTTGGGGGTGTAGTCGGTGTTGTCATAGTCGAGATAGGGCATGTCGACGATGTCGACCACGGGCTCATCCCGGCTGGGATTGACCCCCGCGACCACCGCATACACTTCGGCCGCACCCAGCAGCCAGGGCTCCTGATCATCCTTCAACCGAATTTTCTTCAGGATGCTGGTCTTGAGCGGCGCCGTGCTGGCAGCGGTACGGGGAGCCACCTGCATGTCGGCGGCGGCCAGCGCCTTGCGGATCACCTTGAGGCCGGCGTTCTTGGCCTTGACGGGATCGGCTTCCACGACCAGGACCGGACGGGCCGGTGCCTTGTCCACATCCAGATAGACGGGGTTGCCGGCGCTGTCGAAGGCTTCGATGGCGCTCCAGCTCTTCTCATCTCCGCTCGGTACATAGGCGACCAGCGGCTCGACACCCTGCTGCAGCGCGGCGGCCTGTTCCGGGTTGGCCAGTCGCAGCTGCATCAGCTCCTTGACCTCACCGTCCAGCCCTTGCCGGCTGATGGCCGCCTGGTTGGCATCCCGGGCCTGGCGTTTCAGGCGCGGGCTGGCTTTTTGCAGCAGGTTGGGCAGCGGGCTCTGGTACTCCTGATTGCTCAGCAGCGGCAGCAGGTTCTTCTGCTGCAGCGCGAGCTGGCGGGCCAGCTCCCGATCGGTGTCGGCAGCGTGGGCGGTGGTGGCGCCCAGCAGTGCCAGTAACAAAATGACAGCCTGATTCCTCATTATTATTCTCCAGTTTATGAGTCTGACATGAGGCACGCATCGGGGAAGAAGAAGTGCCTCGCCACCACTTAATGGCAATTAGTTTCAGCTGTGAACCAAATTCTCTGAATTATGTGCGGTGTCTCACGGGGGGCTCCCCAGATGGTCAGGTCAGTTTCTCCGCTGGTTGACTTGATGCAGGATGATGCCGACGAGCAATCCCCAGCAGGCGGCGCCGATGCCGAGCAGGCTGATGCCGGAGGCGGTGATGATGAAGGTCAGCAGGGCGGCCTCACGGGCATCGTCGTGTTGCAATGCGGTGTGCAGGCTGCTGCCGATGGTGCCGAGCAGCGCTAGCCCGGCGACACAGGTCACCAGCGTGGCCGGGAAGGCCGTGAAAAGGGCCGCCACCGTGGCCCCGAAACAGCCGGTCAGCAGATAGAAGCCCCCGGCCCATACCGCAGCGGGCCAGCGCCGGTTGGCGTCCGGATCCACCTCTTTCCCCATGCAGATGGCTGCAGTGATGGCCGCCAGGTTGAAGGCGTAGCCGCCGAAGGGGGCCAGTAACAGGCCGGTCAGGCCGGTCCAGGTGATAAGAGAGGAGGTGGCGGGTTGATAGCCGTGGGCCCGCAAAATGGTAATGCCGGGCATGTTCTGGGAGGTCATGGTGACGATGAACAGCGGCAGGGCAATGCCGAATAGGGCATCAAAAGAGAACGCTGGCCAGACCATGACCGGGCCGGCCAGTTGCCAGTGAATGGCGTCAAGCTGCAGCTCCCCTCGCAACAGACAGATGAGGATCCCGACTGCCAGCACCAGCACCATAGTATAGCGTGGCCAGAGATGGCGGCCGAGCAGGAATGCCAGCAACAGGCTGCCGAGCAGCAAGGGATCGGCTGGCGCAACCTTGAACAGATCCAGTCCGAACTTGAGCAATACCCCGGCCAGCATGGCCGCCGCCAGTTGGGCCGGGATATGACGCATCAGCCGATCGAACCAGCCGCTGATGCCGCACAGGGTGATCAATAGAGAAGAGATAACGAAGGCGCCGATGGCCTCGGCCAGGGTGAAGTTGCCGAGACTGGTGATGAGCAGGGCGGCACCCGGGGTCGACCAGGCGGTCAAGACAGGGATGCGGTAATAGAGGGAGAGGCCGATGCAGCTGATACCCATGCCGATGCCCAGTGTCCATAGCCAGGAGGCGAGCTGGGCAGCATCGGCCCCCGCTGCCGTGGCTGCCTGAATGATCAGGATGACCGAACTGGTGTAGCCAACCATCACGGCGATGAAGCCGGCGACCAGGTGGGGAAGGGCAAAGGGCATGGTGACGTCCTTGTGGGGTTGTGACGGCTTGTGCGTTATTGCGTACAATATTGCTTCAGACTATATCGCTGTGCGCTATAGCGCACAAGGCGATTCAAGCAAGCGCAACAAAGAGGCAGTCATGCAAGAGATGAATCAGCATCTGGCCCAACGTCTAAAAGGCTTGCGCAGCGAACTGGGCTGGAGCCTGGATGTAGCGGCGCGGGAAACGGGAGTGAGCAAGGCCATGCTGGGCCAGATTGAGCGGGGGGAGTCGAGCCCGACGGTGGCCACGCTGTGGAAGATTGCCACCGGCTTTCGAGTCTCTTTCTCCAGCTTTATCGAGCCGGCTCCCACGGCGCAGGACGATGTGCTTTATCGCACCGCCGATGCCATTCGCCAACAACCGGCGGGAGAAGGCATGCAGGTCGCTCCCCTCTTCCCTTATGAGGGGCGTTTTGGTTTCGAATTGTTTGAGCTGACTCTGTTGCCCGGCTATCAACGAGAGTCAGAACCCCATGAACCTGGGGTGACCGAACATGTCATCGTCATCAGCGGCCAGATGGAAGTGCTGGTGGAAGGGGAGTGGCGCTCCTTGACGCAGGGGGAGGCGGTGCGTTTCGCGGCCGACCGCCCCCATGGCTATCGAAATCAGGGGGTGGCCCCTGCCATCTTCCACAATCTGATCCACTATCCGGCCAGCAGATCTTGACCCTCACGGGTCAGCCAGGACGCCCATCTGCCCGGGGGCTGGTCAGTATGGGGGTATAGACCCAGACAAACAGAGCATATGCCAGGCTCCAGGCAAGGCCGCTCAGGTTCCAGCCGTACAGGGTATAGGCAGGCCAGAGCAGCGGGATCAGCACCCGGAGCAGGGTGGCCATGATGACCAGCCCGAACGCGCACTGGATCCTGCGCCCCACCTGCAAGGCTCGACCGCTGTGGCCGAGGGAGACCCTGGCTATCATCCCCAGGATCATGGTCCCCATGCAGCCGGCACTGAGCAGGTGGCTGGCCAGCGACAGGCTGATGGTCAGGCCGGCAGCCAGAGCTCCAAGGGCGAGCAGACCGAGAGGAATAAACAGGTAGGCTAGGTGCAGCGACCACAAGAGGGGTTGGCCAAGGGTGGACGGCAGTCGCCAACGCAGCTGGCGCCACAAGTGCAAAACGGTCGCCACCATATATAGAGGAAGCATATAGAGGCTGGTCACCCATGGGGTGGGTAGCAGCAGCCAGCTCACCAAGGTGAGCCACAGCGTGGCAAGGGAAGCCCGCTCCAGCCAGAGAATAGGGACGGATTTTTCCATCCCGGTGGCTCTGGCGGTAAAGAAGGGAATGACTCGTCCTCCCATCACGGCGATCAGGGTCGTGAA
The DNA here is from genome assembly GCF_027707805.1 of Aeromonas sp. QDB20. Taxonomy (NCBI): domain Bacteria; kingdom Pseudomonadati; phylum Pseudomonadota; class Gammaproteobacteria; order Aeromonadales; family Aeromonadaceae; genus Aeromonas; species Aeromonas sp. QDB20. Next base: position 73,387 of record NZ_JAPCJC010000019.1, read on the forward strand.
CAGCAGCACAGTGGTGATGAGCAGATGTTCCATGTCTGCCCACTGTGTCTGCCACAGCCAGCTGGCGGCGTTGAGCAGGGTCAGAACGACAAGCAGAGGCACAAAGAAGAGGTTGCGCCACTGCCTGGTTACCACTATGGGTTTGGCCAGATACCAGGCGCAAAGAGGCAACCAGAGCAGGTCTGCCGCCATCAAGAAGGTGTTGTGTTCACCCAGCCAGGGCAGCAAGGCCCTCGGCAATGCCCATAGTACGACGACCAACACCAGGGGCCAACTCCTGACCCCGGGGTGAGCGGTCCAGTTTTGCACTGCCGTCAGCAGAAATCCCGCGACGATCGCCGCTCCGAAACCAAACAACATCTCGTGAGCATGCCACCAGATGGGGTTGCCAATCCCCGGCAAAACGAACCAGCCATTGAGTTGCCCCAGCCAGCCCAACATCGCCAATGCCGAAAACGAGGCGCCAAGCAGAAAGAAGGGCCTAAACCCGAGGCGGAACAGAGGAACGATTTTCTCCTCTTTGCGGCTATCCAGGATTTGATGCATGGCGAGACCTAAATTGAACATTTAAAAAGCCAATTATAAAGTGGCTTTTCAAATGTTCAATTTAAATCCAATGAAAGACCGAAATGGTGGTGATGAGAGCGAAATAGAACCGCTTTGCTGCATATCTGAGCGAACGAGTTTTTTTGGTGAAAAAGCCCTTGTCATCGCGACGCACCTCCCTATAATGCGCCCTCACCAGCACGGCAGAACACGCCAACCTGATGAGCTCGCTTCCTCGTGAAGCCAGCGCCGAAAGAAAAGCGAAAACAAGCGCTTGACTTTCGAAGTGAGGAAGGTATTATACGCCACCTCAGCGCGACAAGCGCCACGCTCTTTAACAATTTGAATCAAGCAATCTGTGTGGGCACTCACAGCATCGAGCATCAAAAACAATTTTTGATTTTC